>JAMOPC010000351.1 GCA_027064845.1 Desulfurococcales archaeon
TAGAGAAGCATTTCAAGGAATAAACTTAAGTAATATGAAGAGCTACAAAGAAATAATTAAGGATGCCTATTGGAAGATCCGTGATTTAGTTAAGAGGACTGCTGAGGAAAAACTGAAAAACGTCAACGAGAAGACATATGTATTTGATTTAAAATACACTATATACGGCTATATTAGGTTCTCTGAGAATCATTATAAACAAAAATACTATAGTACAGCTTTGATCGAGATCATAAAAGCATATGCTCATTTACAATGCATTGATGCAGCTAGAGAAGTTCCTTCATTGGATGCTTTAGACTCGCAGACAAATATAACTCTAGACGAGCTCTATAAGGTTAAGAAAGAATTAGTAGACTTGATCAAGGAAAAGCTAGAAAAATATAAGGATTACGGAATAATGCTGCTTATACTTAAGGATGGATACTACGAAATTGGCGCAGCACAAATAGCATTATCACGGGCAATCTACAACGATACCTCACCAAGACAAATAGCTTATCATATAAACATGGCATACATGTTCTTCACAGTATTCAAACAATACTACAAAAACATTGACAAAACATATGACATGATAATAGAGACTCTGTACAATCATAGATGAGAGAAAAGGTCTATCCCCAGAACTGCATATACATATTTTTAATTCTTTAATATCGTTATTAGGTTCTGTTGAAAATTAATAAGGTTTATACACTTTATTATACATAATTATTGCTAGGTGATTTTATTTGTTTAAGCACTTAGAAAACACTACTTTGTTTAATGAAGTATCTAACAGGCTTAGTGACATAATATATATAAGCAATATTCTAGTAAGAGGAGAGCTAGTGTTATCACGTAGATTACCTAGTATAGAAGACTTAGAACATATACTTGGTAAAGTATGTAGTGATAAGACATGCTATGTTCATGTGAGGTTTTATGATAAAAACGATAGAGAGATTGGAGAACTTAAAATACTTTTACATAATGGATATATTCTCGGAACAGTTTTAGGTGCTGGCACAGAAACCATTGTTGGTTTGAAAGCTCTTAATAGTGTAGATAAAGTTAAGGACAAAGATGTTTCGTACATAAGAGCTGTTGTCCATAAAATTAGTGACAAAATATTATCGGAACAAGATAGAGAACTATTAAGAAAAGCTACTGAGGAGTTGAAAAAGCCTCCCCAAAGAAAGGTTGAAAAGCCAGGGGAGAGGAGAGAAGTTGTTAAAGAAAAACCTGAGGAAAAGATCATGAGGAAATTAGAGGAGATCGGCGTGCCAGTGGTAAATATTGTTCTTGCCGAGGGGAAGAAATATACCGTTCTAGACATTATATGTGATGAAGACCGGGAAATCCCTGATCCGAAAAACATAGCATTGGCTGGAATAAGGTACTTCTTAGATGAAGCAGGAGGAAAACATACTGGAAAAATAAAAGTCGCTGTTCACCATAAGAAGACCTATTCAGAAACAATTGATGCTGGAAAAGACGCTGATGTATACATCCTTATAGGTAGTATTCCAGAAATAGTTTGGAAACACAACCTCTTTATAGACAAATATAAATACAAGTTGCAAGGAAACAAATTAGAACTCTCACTCGTTCTCCGAAGATCAGGTTTATACTCGACAACCAATATCCGCGACATAGTCAAGATAATATACGATAAAATCAAAGACAAGTGGAAAGGAGAATTAATCCTAAAGGCAAAAATAGGAACCTGGGGACTAGAAGCAAAATATCCCGAATAAAAAGCCTTGCATT
>JAMOPC010000352.1 GCA_027064845.1 Desulfurococcales archaeon
CTGTACAAACCCCAAAGTAAAACACAACTATAGCCACTATAACATAGCGAAGAAACTAATAGAAAACGATGTCCTCGTATTTGCTATGGGATGTTCAATGATGGCAGTAGCGTTGACAGGACTAGCAAAACCAGATACTCTCAAACAAGCAGGTGATGGTCTAAAGAAGCTCCTAGCCATATACAACCTACCACCAGTAATACCACTAGGACCGTGTCCAGAGAACACAAGAGAACTATTCGTTCTCTACGAAATAGCAAAAGAGCTAGGAGTACCATTCACAAAGGCGCCATTCGCAGCAAGCGCGCCAGAGTGGATGAATGGAAAAGCAATAAGCGCTGCATTATACTACTTGGCACACGGCATGCTAAGCCACGTTGGAACAGTACCACAAATAGCAGCAGCACCAGGTATAGAAGAATTCTTAACCAAAGAAATGGAAAAGATCACCGGTGGAAGACTAGTAATAGAGCCAGACCCGTTCGAAGCCTCAGAAATAATACTGAAACACTTGGAGAAGAAAAAGATATAACTCTAAACAATTTTTTCCCAAACTCTAACCCATGTAAGGGATCCAAGTATTTGTTTGAGGGTGTTTGTTTGGATTTGAAAATGCTCCCGAAACATTCCCCCGGAAAAATAGATAGGTGTATGAAATGCTAGTCGAATTATTACTCTTACTTTGTGTTCCTGTTATCCTGTTTCTATTGTTTATTATAGAAGGTGTGAGCGGAGAAAAACACGTTAAATACCTTAACCTCTTTGGAAGTATCTATCTCATAGTTTATGGTGTTTTGTTCTATTTACTCTACTGGTTAGAAAACTTTCCCGAAGAACATATAGTTTTATATAGTGCTCCTGGTTTGGGAGAAGTATATGGTTTCCTTATCGATCCTTTCTCAGCTGCTTTTTCCTCAGTAATATCGGTAGTTGCTGGAGCAATCATGCTTTATAGCACGGGCTATATGACTCCTGGTAATAATTACCACCCTGTAACCAGTGGTAAGGCTAGATTCTATGCATGGATGTATTTGTTTATATCATCTGTCTTGTTATTTGTTTACTCATCCAGCATGATCCAATTATTAATAAACTTTGAGTTAATGTCTCTAGCTTGTTGGGGATTAATATCATATTATGGGGGTGCAGAAGCAACTCGTTCATCATACAAAATGCTTATAATTACACATCTTGGAGCATATGCTGGATTAGGAATAGCTATTGCATACCTATTGGTTTCTACGGGCGATACTTCTCTACTAGTTCTTGATAAATTAACCAAAGGAGGTAAAGTATTCATAGTAGCAGCTACTATGTGGGCAGCTATTACTAAGTCCTCTCAATTCCCCACTTATTCCTGGTTACCAGACGCGATGATCGCGCCAACCCCTACCTCAGCTCTTCTTCACGGTGCAACAATGATAGAAATGGGTCCATACTTAATGGCTAGAATACTCTACTACGTTGGAGATGTACATGTCTATGTATCATACATTATATTGTTACCAATAATACTCTCATTACTAATAAGCACCAGCATGTATCCATTACTCAAAGATGGTAAGAGACTATTAGCTTACTCAACAATAGCTGAAGCATCAATTATGTACTTTACAGTATCAATGATGATTTATAATAAGACGATTGGATTAGAACTATTCCTACTATACTTTACAGTACATGCTTTTCTAAAAAGCTCAGGCTTCCTATTAATGGGTATAGCTGGATACGTCACAGGAACACACGAGCTCAAAAAGATCATAGGCTTTATCGGATCTAATGGATTCCTATACAATGCGTTACTAATCGTATTGTTTGGACTATCAGGCATACCGATATTCTCCTTGTCCAAGATATATGCGCTTGTAAAAATGGGTCCCACACTATCTAATCCAGTATACCTTGTTACCTATATAGTAGTACTTGTCGAGTCCCTAGTTTTCCTAATAGTATCTATGAAATGGATGGGTAAAGCCAAAGAAGCCACTATGGGGTACCATGTATCTTTTCCCAAGACAATGTATGTCTCCATAATATTATTATTGATCTTCTTATATGTTTACCAATTCCTCTGCTTTACAACAATGTTACCAAGCATTGGGGGTGGGTTTTAAATGATGAACATATTTAGTGATGCATCATCGCTTCTTGTTTTCCTACTTTTCTTCATATATCCTTCAATGATTTTGCTGACTCTATTAGCAGATATTCTAAAGAATAAGAGGCTTGGAGTTATCTCAACTCTATTAACAGGGTTTATCGTATTATTACTCATATTATTCTCTTTGAAAAACACTGAAGGATACACCATAAGCGTTTTCGAATACTTTTCTCTAAGAATAGACGTTGTATCAATAACTATGATGTTACTTGTTTCTCTAGTAGAGATAATTTATGGATGCTATACTTTTAAGTATCAAATCAATTCTAGCACACTATTTCCGAGCTATACCCACGTAGTACTACTAGGGTATCTTGTCATACTAATATCTTCGTGCACCGATTGGTTAACCTTCATAGCGTTATGGGAAGCTATATCTTTTCTAGCGTATTACTTAATACTAGTCTCTGGCAAGAAATATACTATTACATACACTTACTTCGTGCCATTACACATATCTGGGTTCTTATTATTGATTGCGGCATCCCTGTTATACGCTAATGGCTCTCTTGAGTTCTCGACAAGAATACCTATGAATTCAATTATACCCTATCTATTAGTATTTGGATTAATTGCTAAACCTGGTATCTTCCCCTATCATTTCTGGGTTCAGAAAATCTATGATGAAATAAACCCCATACATGCAGGCTTATTCTCATCAATAATCGATCCCATAGGATTGATCGGACTATATAGGCTAATTTATTACGAAAACTTACCAAACCCCATTAGTACCCTGGTCTTGGTATTAAGTATTATAAGCATACTAATCTCCATTACTTGGTACTGGGGATGCAGTAGACTTTCATCTGTTCTCGCATGGTCGACAATTTATAATATGGCATGGATCCAGGTATTGCTCGTAATATCGCCGATCAATATCATCAATTATCTATTTCCACTATATTTATTAGCTCATGGGTTAGCTAAATTCTCAGCATTCGTTTCACTCGCTAAAATCGGAGAAGTACCCCTTAACGCTGTTAGACTTATTAGTTCTGCTCCAGCCCTCCTCCTAGGATCATCATTACTGGCTATAGAGGGAGTACCACCCTTTGGATTATTCTTCGCCAAGATCGGTGTCTTGACAGATATATTGAATTATAATGGATTAATAGCAGTTATCCTCATATTCTCATGGATTGTTAGCAGTGTTTTCTTCTTCAAATTATTTAGTACAGTAATGTTTCCATCAAAGAATAGTAAAGACATGCTTAGTTTGCAGTACTCTATTGATTACTTGGATTATTTGAATGGATTTTTACTTATCCTCGTCATTATTTCACCGTTGATCATTAATTACTTGTTAGGAGGAGGTGTTTTTACATGGTAAGTCTGGGAGAGACATTGTTTTACACAGTTATAGTGTGTTACGGATTATCCATGATTCTCCCACTTTTGTTTATAAGGAATTATAAGTATGGAGTTAGGACAGGACTTGTATTTACAGCATTAGCTTCAATAATGCAAATAGTTTTAGCTGTATACGTGTTCTTAACTAATACAGCTATTGTTATAAATGATCTTATTTCTATAGATGTTTTTGCCTCGTATTTCCTTGCATTAGTTGGCCTGGCTGGTCTAGCTACTAGTATATATGGTCTTGAATACATGGATCTCTATGTAGAGATTGGAGGTGGATGGCTCTACTCTATAGTGTTTGCAGCGTTCTTATTGTCTATGACACTTCTACCAATGATGAAGGATCTTCTGTTATTTGTTTTCTTCTGGGAAGTAATGACTCTTACTAGTATCGTCTTAATCGGGTGGGAGTATAGGGAAGGATTCGTGGTTAGAGCTACTAAGCAATATATGTTCACCATGTTGCTTCTCAACAGTATTCCATTGATCATGGGCACATGTATACTGTGGAACATATATGGTACTACCAATTTAGGGCTTCTAGCTAGTTATGATGTTGTTAAAAACCCCTTGGGATTGCTGGTTGTGTTATTATTCTATATTGCCTTTACTTCAAAAGCTGGATTATTCCCGCTCCATTACTGGTTACCAGATGCGCACCCAGCCGCTCCTAGTAATGTGTCTTCTCTCCTTAGTGGTGTTATGATCAAAATGGGTGTTATGGGGATCATTGTTATTCTGTATAAGTATCTTGGATTACCTACGATATTATCGTATCTGCTCTTAGTACAGGCTCTATTGTCTATTTTCTGGGGATCTATTAAGGCTGTTATGGAGGATCATGCTAAGAGACTATTAGCTTATTCCAGTATTTCTCAGATAGGATACATTACTGCTCCCATAGCGTTAGCTTTCATAGCTTCACGGACAGACCCATTACTAGCATCAATTATGCTTGGCGCTGGTCTCTCATACATGTTTATTCACAGCTTGTTCAAGACATTATTATTCTTGACTAGCGGGTGCTTCCTATACGTATCCGGCAAGATTATGCTTGACGAAATACGTGGCATGGCTTGGACAAGTAAAACATTAGTATTAAGCATTATTATTGCCGGATTCAGTCTTGCCGGAATTCCTCCATTAGCCGGATTCATGGCTAAGATAATGGTCTATGGATCTATTCTATTAGGCAAAAACATTGTACACGGACTAGTTGTTGCCATATTAATGTCTATGGCTCCCCTAACACTTCTCTATTCCATAAAGTACGTTTCATCAACAACAAGCCTATCAAGTAAGATAGAGTTGGGAAAGAGTATTGGTACTAGTATGAAGATTGGAATGATTATTCCCGCACTTGCATTAATAGTGTTAAGCATTGTATCTCTCAACAAATTCTTCACTAACTTATCAAGCATATTACTAGGGATCAGAGTAGAGACGATTATTCCGAGTCTAACTGATTTCTTCTACCTCGTTATTAACCCATACATCTTCTATGGATCACTCATAGTATTTGCTGCCTTAATAATAGCAGTAATAGTATCATATAGTGATTATAAGAACGGTAAAGATATCATTAGTAAAGGTGTATGGACGACAGGATACATTATACCAGTTAATAAGCATTTAATAAGACCGAGTTATTATTACTTCGAGATAAACAAGGCATTATCGCCACTTACTGGTTTCTTCCATGAAATATATGAGTGCTTAGTATGGAATATTCCGAGTAGAATAGTTAGAAATGGTATTGCTAGAAGAATTGCCGAATACTTTGGCAGAGTCAATGACTGGGTTTGGAGAAAACTCTGTGGATTCGCTGAAAAGTATTCGAGATATGAAGAGTACAAACTCGACGAGTACGCGGGATCAGCAATTGTCTCCATAATAAGACTCATAGGTAATATTGCAAGAATGGCAGTCGTATCTCCAATAGCATTATTTACTATAGCGTTGTTCTTCTTATCGATCATAATGCTCTTAATCATATTGTTCCTGGGTGGTTGGCCATGATGGACTATCTAGTGTATTTGGCTTGGTCTATCATACTCTTATTAACAGCACTGATTATGGCACCATTATTGGATGGAGTTAGGAGAGTGATTAGAGCTAAGGTTCAGAGAAGAATAGGTCCTCCAGTTCTCCAAACCTTCTATGATCTTAGGAAATTATTTGGATTACCCAGTCTCATACCCTATAGGAACTATTTATTAGTCCTTGTCCCTTATCTTGTGTTCTTTGTAGTGGTTCTTCTCTCCATTCTAGTCCCAATACCATTTGTTATAAGCCCGTCTAGCACAGTTGACATTATATCCTTTATATATATCCTGTTATTTGCCTCAGCTATACTTATTTATGCTGCTTTGATAATACCGAATCCCTACTCAAATGCTGGTAGTATAAGGGAATTATTACTTATAACATTGTTTGAGTTATTCGTTGCCTTCACGATTGTTGGATTAGCTTATAGGATTGGTACTCTCAATATGTACTTATTAGGTATTAGGTATGGATGGACTGAGTACTATTTGAAACCAAGTACTTTATTGTTATCATTATCTCTATTAATTATAGCATATGTAGAGGGAGCATATACCCCGTTTGATATCGGTGAAGCGGAAACAGAGGTTTTGGGCGGCCCATATCTAGAATATGGTGGAAAATACTATGGTTTACTACTATATGCACTACTCATTAAAAGATACGTATTGCTTGCACTACCTGTGTCTCTTGTATTCGTCTCTCCAATAATAAACTATGTAGCAGATATCTTCAATGGATTTACACTTATGGTTCTCAGCTATGGATTATTCATTATATTCATGTTTTTGACAATGATGTTGTTCAGCGTTATAGAAGCTTTCAACCCAAGATACAGAGTTGACATTGTCTATAAACCAATCTTAGTCTCAGCGCTTATCCCGATCATAGGGTTTATACTGGGGTGGTTTGGATGGTGAATTTCTGGATACGTAAAGTAGAGGATCTGAGCAAAGAGGAGTTACTAGAAATAATTGATAGAGAGCTTAAAGGGCTTGTTACCGATAAATATGTTCCTACTAATAACTTCGTCGTATACTTCGCAGAACGTGAAAAGATCCCTGCTATTATTGAGAAATTAATGGAGTTCTCCTATACTAGGTTAAGCGTAATAGCTGGTAATGATGAGAGATACTATATGAATAAATTATCTCTTACTTACATCATTGCTTTTGATAAACAAGACCTCTATATAGGTATTAGGACTTATCTACCATTCTATGACCCAGTTGCACCGAGTATCACTGATATGGTTAAAGCTGCTTGGTGGAATGAGAGAGAGAACAGAGACTTGTTTGGTATAGAGTTTTCAGGATTAAAGGATAAGAGAAAACTAGTGCTTCCAGAGTACTGGCCCGATAACGTGCATCCTTGGCGTAAAGATTATCCATATAATAAACCTGTTATGGATTGGAGAGAGGGTCTTCCAGACTATACTCCTGTTCGTGAAACAAAAGATGTTGATGTTATTGGTTTCGGCCCATACCATATGGTTAATGATGAGCCCATCCATTGGAGACTCTATGTTAAAGGCGAAGTAATTGTTGATGCCGAACACAGAGGATTCCATAACTGGAGAGGTATTGAGAAAATCGCTGAAGGCAGACTAACATATAATCAGATACCATTTATTGCTGAGAGAATCTGTGGTATATGTGGTTTTACACATGCTACAGCTTATGTTCAAGCAATAGAGTCGTTGGCTAGAATAGATATCCCTGATCGTGCAAGATATATTCGTAGCTTAATGCTAGAGATAGAGAGGATTGAGAGCCACCTATTATGGATAGGAATAGCTTGCCACATCTTAGGTTTTGATACTGGATTCATGCTTTCATGGAAGACAAGAGAACATATTATGCATTTAGCAGAAGTCCTAACCGGTAATAGGAAGACCTACGGAATGGATATTGTTGGTGGAGTTAGGAGAGACGTATTAGGAGATAGAATCAATAAAGCAATCGATACCGTTAAGAAGATCAGGGCTGAATACAAAGAACTCTACAACATGCTCATCAACAACACGATCTTAGTGAAGAGAACAAGAGGAGTAGGGGTTCTACCCAGAGAAAAAGCTATTAGTTATGGTGTTGTAGGACCAGTTGCTCGTGGTGCTGGATTAGATATTGATGTTAGAAAAGACCATCCATACGCAGCTTATAAAGAACTCAGCTTCAACGTCCCCGTATATAGTGAGGGAGACGTACTAGCTATTACCCTTGTCAGACTCGACGAGGTCTTCGAGTCACTAGATTTGATAGAGCAAATACTCGATAAATTGCCAAAAGGCCCTATCATGGCTGAAGTCAAAGAGATCCCGGCTAATAAGGAAGCTGTCGGAGTGGTTGAAGCACCTAGAGGAGAAGATATACACTATGTTAGAAGCGGAGAATACAATAAGATCCAGAGATGGAGGGTTAGAGCACCTAGTTATGCAAACATACCTCCTGTAAGAGAAATGTTGATAGGTTATAGATTAGCAGATGCCCCAATAATATATGCCTCAGTTGATCCGTGTCTAGCATGTACTGAGAGGTACTTGGTAATAGATATCGAGACAGGGAAGAAAACGATCATCAGTGATGAAGAGTTGAAGGCGAAGTCACGTAAATTATCAAAAACCATGGGGTGATGAATATGAGGAAATACTTTGAGAAAACAGATAAGTGGGTTGTAACTTTTAGGTACCCCTTAGAGCCATTGGAACCGCCTAAGGAGCTTAGAGGCAAGCCAGAAATAGACCCGGATCTATGTATTGGTTGTGGTGCTTGTGCACAAGCATGTCCACCGAATGCTATAACTGTTCATACGGATTATGATGAAGGACTGAAAAAAGTACGTATATTCTATGGGAGATGTATATATTGTGGTAGGTGCTGGGAAGTTTGTCCAGAAGGAGCTATTAAGCTTACAAACTTCTTCGAAATGGCTACACCTAATAAAGAAGACCTTGTTTACGAGGTTGTTCTCCCCCTACACAGGTGTCCGAGATGCGGTAATTATTTAGAATTTACTGAGAGACAAGTACATAGAGCCTATACTCTTCTAACAAGGCTTCCAGAGGAGAGGAGGAAGGAGCTTCTCGAAAGAATGTTTTTGTGCCGTGATTGTAGGAGACAAGTTTTCTCCCTAGAAGAATTCAAGAATAGGAGGAGGGATAAATATGTCCAAGCCTCCCAAACCCCGTTTTAGGAGTGTATGGGTTTTCCACGTAGACGCTAGTGCTTGTAACGGTTGCGACATAGAAGTACTCGACGTACTTACTCCATTTTACGATGTAGAGAGATTTGGTGTTAAACTAGTCCCAACGCCTAGGCAAGCAGATGCTCTCCTCGTAAGTGGTTCTGTTAATAGACAAGCTGTTATTGGTTTAAAGAGAGTATATGAAGCAATGCCGCCTAAACCAAGAATAGTAGCAGCCATTGGTGCTTGCGCGATAGCTGGTGGTATTTTTTATGATAGCCTAGCAGTATATGGTGGTGTAGACAAGATCCTCCCCGTCCACATATATATTCCTGGATGTCCGCCAAGACCAGAAGCCATCCTCTTTGGCTTAGGACAATTACTTGGACTCGTTAACCAGAAGATTGCGCCGAGAACAATCTATGCTACAATGGGTGTGAGAGATAGAGTATATGGTGTGTTATTCAATGAGAGACTCTACAAGGATTTGAGGTACTATTTGACAAGATATGTTGGCTACTATGATAGAGAATACATACTCGAGGACATGTTGAAAATAATAAACTCTGCTAAAACACTTGCAGAGCTTAGAGAAAAGATAATAGATAGAGCCTCT
>JAMOPC010000353.1 GCA_027064845.1 Desulfurococcales archaeon
TTAACGAGTGGTTGGTTAATGTAACTAAGTATACTATACCACTTCTAGTGAACAATGGAATATTTAACACTGTTAATAATAAGGAGGAACAATGATATATAATGGACAAATAGTAAGCGGTAATGGAAACAGTATTTATGTAAAAGCTGAACCGCAAGGTAACACTCCGTTTTTTAACATAACGGATACTGTATTGTCAGCTACAGAGATCTTGCAGGAAAATATAGCTATAAATAAACCAACTAATAAGTTAACATTTAAAGATGAAAATGGTAATGATGTAGAATGTACGTTCATATGTAACTTTATACATCCGTTTAACAAGATACCATCTTGTCTATATTACAATCCTATCAATGGTTCGTATTTTATTACAACTAACCCTGATATAGTAGATCCTGACATATATAAGAATATGAGTAAAACTATTTCATATTTTGGAGTAGGTGTTAATAATGAAGATAAATCACACGGTCAATCATTAATAGTAAATACTGACCTTATAACTAATCTTCCTGCTCCTGCTACAGATGGTTTTGAGTCTATGAAATTAAGAGTATGCTCGTTCTATGGACTTATGTCTAAATACGTATCCAATCTAAGAGTAGATGATGGTAATGGTAATGCAGTATATATTAAATCTAACTATAGTGCAGTTATAGAGATACCTAAAAATGTTATAGGTACAGCATTACATACGCATACTATAATTCCTGAAGGTATGACTAAATTCGGAATAGAATATGTAGGTAAAACAGAACCTGATAATTTCTACATCATATTACCTTACTAAGGATATGTGTAAATATCAGTAACTGTACCTCCATTTATTTTTATTTATATATTGTTAAGATACGAATGGAACCTGAGAATACTCGGGTTCCTATATTATATTTTAATTTGGGAGGTTGGATATGGCATTAGAAATTGTAACTAAAGAGAACGGACTAGATAAAGTGGTATGTAATAAGTGTGGTGCTGTTGTTGCGGATAACGTTGATCCTAATTACTGGAGTGAAAATCCAAGAGCCAGTGAAAAATGGCTCGAGGATCTTCAGGTAGAACATGAATCTAATTCATGTCTACCTGAAGTAATGGAAGAAAACACAGAAAAGGTTAAATGCCCTTTCTGTGGTGAAGTTGTAGTCGAGTATACAAGGGATTATGCTTTACATAACCCCAATGCATGTGATGCTTGGGTGGAACAAGAGCTGCATAACCACTATCAGTTCTGCGATAAAGCACAAGAAAGATTATTGCCTGAACCAGAAATCATCGCAGAACTTGATTTTGACTTTAGTAGCAATGGTGGGGATGTTAAACGCCTCACTCTCATCAATGAGCCGTACCTGGCAAACGATGGGGGTATAGATTGGCAAGTTGTTTATAAATGGGGAGAAGGTGCTACAGGGGAAACCGAGTCCCCCCTTGGAGTGGTTAGAGCGTTCGTGGAGGTTTATAACAAAGACCACGCTGCTAATATAGACGACCCATTCGTCCTCGATGTGACTATTGAGGCGATCGAGTCTGCGGCATGTTTTGAAATAGCGCATAAGTTCACAGGAGAGGATCTGTATTTAAATATAGATCTCGAACCTGTAAACGTGCCTGGGGTTGATCTGCCATTATACATCCACAACAGATCCGACTGGGGGATGGAAATCCCTTGGAGGATCAAAAAACTGATAAAAGCAAAAGAACAGAAACCAGGTCGCAGAGGTTGCAGAAGACGCTCATAACCCTTCTTCCC
>JAMOPC010000354.1 GCA_027064845.1 Desulfurococcales archaeon
GCTATTTTCGCGTTTTCAACTCTCCTAGGCATGCCTGGGTGAACAACCTCTTTATCAAGTACAATACCGTATACTAATTGTGTGTCATCAACGCTTCCGCCCTTCTTCTTCTCGATCTTTACATCGTCTATTCTGAAGTCAAATGTTCCGTCAGGTTTTCTCTCAGCTACAGTTAGAGCTGCATTGATTGCTATTTCTGCTAGTTTTTCACCGATTGTACCCCTTCCAATATATTTACTTGCTATTGCTGTATCAACTATCTTCCTAAGAGTTGTTCTGTCCATTGGGTCTACTTTTACAGCGATCTCTTCTAGTATTCTGAGTGCTTCCTTCATAGCCTTAGTGTATCCTTCAATAATTACTGTTGGGTGAATGTTTTGTTCTAGTAGTTCTTCTGCTTTCTCGAGGAGTGTTCCAGCAAATACTACTGCTGATGTTGTACCATCACCTACTTCTGCGTCTTGTGCTTTAGCGACTTCTACTAGTAGTTTAGCAGCAGGGTGCTGTACCTCCATTTCCTTTACAATTGTTGCACCGTCGTTAGTTACAGTTATGTCACCAAAGCTGTCAACTAGCATTTTATCTAATCCTCTTGGTCCAAGACTTGTCTTCAATACTTCAGCAAGTGCTCTAGCCGCCATAATATTTGCTCTTAGAGCGTCTTTACCAACTGTTCTCTGAGACCCTTCCTTTAATATAAGTACGGGTACACTATATAGTGCCATAACCATACACCTCTAAAGAATCCATTTATTACAGGAAATATTTCTTCATTTTGGGATATCATTAAACCACTTCTATATAAACGTTTCTCCTAGATCATAGCAGAAGTATATATACCCTACAAGAAAAGGAATAAAGACATGGTGATAAACATGGAGAAAAAAGAAGAAATAATCGAGGAAATAATGAGCACCTATACAAAATATGTTGATGAAGACCTAGACATTTACAGTGGAAACAGATATCTGACAGTAAAGATTGAGTCCATGATACATGAAGCAATAAAAGGCATAATTTCTCCAGAAGACCTTAGAGAAATAGCTGAAAAACTCAGAGACAAAATACTCGAAGGACCGGGAAGCATTAATCCCTACGTAATGGAACTATTAGGGATCTTAGAGGAGTCAGCAAGTCCCGAGAACCTAAAAGAAGCACTAGAGCTTTCACGACGATTACTAAAAGAGGACAAATTTGATAAACTAGAAGTATAAACCTAGATCCTTAATGGTATATTATATGTTTTAAAAACAGACCTAATACCTCTTCTTAAAACATAGAGATCCATATCTTCTTTTCCAAAAAAGTCCTTTTGCTCAAAAATAACTTTACCTCTATAATAGACTCTTATGCATGGTGTTCGTGGCAATTCTGAACTTATATTTGAGTTTTTAATATTAATTCTCAGAAACAATATCGTAGGATCAGCATATTTTGAAAGCATCTTGATAATTCTATTGAAAGATTTACTCTCGTCTTTCTCAGGATCTGAGTACTCTATAATGACTACTTGATTGCTTTGCAATGCCCTTAAGAGCTCTGATCTATGACTGATCTCTAATATTGGCATCTTTTCCGTCACCTTGACTATTCATTTGATATATGTGTCTTTTGGCCTTATATGCTTCTTTTATGATCTCGAGGAATAGTTTACTAGCAATTTTATTTTCTCCAATAGTCTGGTAAAATCCGTTGCCAGCTAGGAACATTATTTTACTTAATTTCCTCAAAAC
>JAMOPC010000355.1 GCA_027064845.1 Desulfurococcales archaeon
CTAGGATCCTCTCCAATGATCTTAGCTAGCTCATCTGCTATCAATAAATAATATTTCCTGAGATTAATGAGAGTATTATAAACATCGAGCGATACAGCTCTAATCACAACAAATCACCATACAGATATTGTTACAATCAAGAATATCCAGAGAAACAGAATAAATATCTTCATCAACAATGCTTATTTCAAGTAGAAGAGAAAATTCTTAGATTCTATATCAAGAAAAGCATTAAGAGACTCGATTAACGACTCATTAGAAGACATCACGATACTCGTTACAGTCAAGAAGGTTTCATTAAACGGATCAGGAACTATGCTGATCTTAAAAATACATGTTCTCGATACAGCGCATTCATCTAAAGCATCATTGTCTGATGACTCCATAAATGCTGTAAGATTAGGATTAATAAATCCTAAGATCTCGTTTTCAACATTACGTATGTCCCTAACAAGGGCTTTATTGGGATTAAGTATCGCTACTGTATGGTTTTTAATAATACTAGCCATGATTATATCAGAGTATATGAAACTATACTTACTAGCATTGATCACAACAATAGTATTACTTGGATAAAGCTCAATAGCAGTCAATACCATGTATGGATCAGACGAAACCAGAACTTGAGAAACACTAATGTTCTTTAGATCACTAGGGGAAATGACGACTTCATTAGAAAAAACCACGATATAGTAACTCGAAGTATTACTAGATGGAGGCAGGTTTCTAAGACTAAAACCCCTTAGGAAATACACATAATCCGGAACCACAGGGCTAACAAAATATGTTAATGAAATAGGCTGAAGCAATATAAAAATTATAATCAATAATAAGACTATTTCATAATGCATAACCATGCCCCTATAGACTAGACATATCCAACAATCTTAAATAAATCTCTATCCTGCAAAAAACTATAGCTAGGACATATACTATATGAATGGAGAATGTTTTTTGAAACTTGTATTCTGAGAATAAGATAGCTGTTCCTTAATAGTGATACAGGAACTAGTTATATTGTAAGGATTATTAAAAGTAGACATTGTTCCCTATATATGACTATATTGGATGCTCTTCGAGGAAATTAGTATTTAGTGTCTGAATAAAGCAACTAATGCTCCTCTCCTAGTTCCTAAGGTTTCGGCTATAACGCTACATTTTGGAACGAGTAGGTGATAAACTGGTTTACCCAGATCTATTTCTATGATGTACTCCCAATGCGCCATTCCCTTAGCGACAACTACGTCGGATTCCTGTATCTTGGCTTTGGCTTTATCACTTATTTTGTCCCAGTGAATGCTTGAACCTGGATAACCAGTTGATAATAACTCGTCAACGTATTTATCCAGTCCTGCTTCTAGTGCATCACTTATAGTTAAGTCATTTTGGAACCCTGGATCCCCCTTTGCTATCCCTGTTACTTTGTTACCCATACCTCTAAGGATCTTTATTAAGGGTATATCTAGAACAGCTTCGCCAGCATTATCAAACAACCATATAATCTTCTTATTCCCACTACTCACTAATTCATAGAACTTATCAGTATGATCGATTGCTAGAGGTTCATTAATATAGTTTAGAATCTCTTTGACAGAAGGAGGGTTAAGCTCCATAACACCAGTATCCAAATAATTACCAACAATACTGATCTTCGTAGCAGCAACAAATTTCTCGAAACCACTCATCTTCTCCAAATACTCCTCAATAACGGGCAAATACTTGAAAGCCT
>JAMOPC010000356.1 GCA_027064845.1 Desulfurococcales archaeon
AATAACTATTCTATAGGTGAACAAGGTGGCAATGAAGTTTAAAGAAAGTTCCAAGGCACAAATAAACAAGATAAGAGAGTTTCTTATAGGCAAACCGCAGGAATTTAAGAATGTACAAGTATATGTTAGGACCAACTATTATCCCACCGACAAAGCAGTAGATATAGAATACGGCATAGTATTGGATGGCATAAAACTTGATACAAACAAGATAGAAGTCAAGGCCATATATTATGACTTGTCCGGCTACTCTAAATGGGAAGGAGAGGCCGAAATAAAGGACGAGAACGAGTCTTCTTTGAATACTAAGTTTTACTGGAAAGGAAGGGCCTGGGCAGCCTATAATCCTAAAAGAAAAATCCTGGCCATAGCGGATACTAAGAGCAAGTTAGAAAAGATGATAAAGAAGAAGATTTGGTGGTGGTAAATTGCTCAGAGTCAAAATAAGGAAACCGATAAGGCTAGACTTTAGGGATGGATTATACTATATTAGTTCCAAGTCTGAAAGCGAAGAACCCACGGTCGATTTTGATTACACTAAACGAGTTACTAATGCTAGGTACAAAGAAAAAATCGGTGAAGAAACAAGGAGTATCATTACACTATATCGGAAAAGACTGGAAGAAACAGAGGAATATTCTCCAGAACAATTTAGGGAACTACTAGATGTCCTGATAGAGGAAATGCCCGAGGATAAGAAGAAAGAGATCCAGTTGCCGCGGGATTTCTTTGAAGTAATCGATAGACTATACAATAAGGGTCTTCTCCAAATAGAAGGTGAAATAGAAAAAGAAGTAAATACAGTGTGTAGGCCAAAAATTGTTTATAGGAAAATATATAAGAGAAAAGTACCAGAAGCAACTATAGTTTGTGAGGAAATAGCTGAAATCAGGCTTTTCCCATCGAAGTTTTATTTCAACTTGGTCGGTAAAGATGTTAGTTTTCCTATTGAGTGGGAAATAAGGGGGCCTAGTCCCAAGTATTTAAAGATATTGTATGATGTAAGTGTTAATGATGAAGGAGAACACCATTATATTCCGCGATATGTTTTTGAAAGCAAGGTCTTAGAACGAGAAATCAGTTACTTAAAGCATTTCGGCTATAAAGTAGAAAAACGAAGCAGTGGTTATTATATAGTTACTGATCCTGATAATTATGGTGAAGATGAAGAATACACTAAGTCCATATATATTACTCTGGATAAATTTGTGGAATTTTTAAAGGAATTCGAAAAAATGGTAGAAAGAGAAAAACATGAAACCAGTGGTAGTGAGGCATAAATTTTTGTCTAGATACCATATTATTTGGGTGATTATATGGGGTTAAGGTTCAGGAACAACAAGACAAAAGTAAACAACTTTATAGTATCTGTTTATAAGACTGGTCCAAATACATATTATGCCTACGCTTATCCAATAATAGATGGTAGACCCAGAGAGGACCTATTAGTGGGTTTTGTCGTAGATTTAAAAACTAGGCGTGCCAGAATAACTCGTTACCCAGTAACTATGAAGTTGGCTTACCCAGATATTGGGTGGAAACCATTGCCAGGAATTGCTGGTAGAATAACTTCTAATGATATTAGAAACTATGTATTGAACCGTGCCAAGGAATTGTTGAACAAATACTTAGGTATAAGTGTATAAAAGCAAAAAGTTTATTTAAAAGATCCTCTAAACTCATACATGATCACCCTAGGGTACCCCGCTTCTTTTTTTAAT
>JAMOPC010000357.1 GCA_027064845.1 Desulfurococcales archaeon
ACTGCTGACCATCCTGATCCTCTTAGTCATAATACACTACATGTACGCAAACATAACCGAGGAACTCTACAAGAGAAGCCAAGCAATACAAGAAATAACAACCACGACGAACAATCGAATAATACTCGTAGTAAACAAGACAATAAATGAATGGAAAAAGATCTACCGAGACTACATAATCTACTCAGACAAAATGATCAAAGAACAACAAGTGGTAACCGGAGAATACAATATGGCACAACTACTAGAAATAATAGAAAACGCCAACTCATCGGTAGTAATAAGGAAATTCTACTTCTACGACGACGTAATAAACAAGTACGTAGTACTAGAAGTAGTCATACCAACATTCGTGGTAGAGCTACATGAGAAAGACATGCCGGAGTGGGGCACCGACCCAATAATAAAAGAAATCGCAGAAACACTAAAGAAATACGTCGAAGAATACCCATCAAACTACACCGAGTACAGACTCGCAATAACGATCCTAGACATAGCCGCAGAAATACACTACAAATGGTCGCCGAGATCATATGACTTACTACTCGAAATAGTATACAATGAGGGAAATTGTGGAAGTAAGTCGGACCTAGCGATCGATTTAGCCGCAGAGGCTGGCTTGTGGTCCGCGTATATAGAGGTTAAAGCATGTAAGGCAAACGAATTTACAACCAATCACGAATGTGTAGCGATAGCAATTAATAATCCGCCACCGTGGCTGAAAGGCTATTTTAATTTCACATGGCATAACCACACATTCTATATTGCAGAACTATCCGCGGAGTACCAGCCAATCTTCTTGAACAAACCATATCCGTGCAGTTATGTAGGAACAATAGTAGCGCCACATTGGCAAGAAACATATGATATAGATAAACCTCTCTGGTAAACCAGTCTTCAACTCTATATTTGTTGTTACGTGGGTTTACATCACTTTTAATTCTATTATTGTTGTTACATCTGGCTATAGCGATCGATAACCCACCACCATGGCTACTTTCAATTCTTCATATATTGTTACTGAATATTCTTCTATTTTACTGGTCAGCCCAGGACTAGATCTTTCAATTCTTTATGTAATGTTACATTGGTCGAAGTTTGTTTATACATCTTATTCTTTGATTCGAATAGTATTTATTTCCGATGGGACTATTGTTTTGAGTCTTCGACTGGTTTTCTATAGGTTTTTTAGTCTCGGATAAGTAGTGAGTGTTTGTATAATGACAAGATCTTCGATTATTATGTGTAGAGGACGCTTTTGATTATAATGTTGCTAAATATAAAAATCTACCATAGGTTCTTGTTGCTTATGTAGAGGAATACGCTCTTGAGACCAAGTGTAGCGGATCCCGCGGTTCCTGCTCTGAGCCTTATCTTCAGTTCTATTATGTACCATCCAGGCTCCAATTTCTTCGGCACCTTGCCGAGCGACCTCACCACATGTATCCCGTCGAATACTATGAACTTAGAATTGCTCGGATCCAGCTTGAAGCACGCCGTACGTGGGACCCCGTCAGGATCGGTTATTGCATCGGCTATTTCTCCCGTAGAAACACTATATATCTTATCGCCAACGAGATTTTCGATAGTCAGGGACCAAGTATAATAAACTACTGGGGGATGAGACGGTCCCGTACCCTTATCAATAAACTCTACGGCCAGCACTAAGAAGTTTTTACTGTTTAAAACATATCCGTCACTATCCGTACCCGGCAGATAAACCATGAACTTGAAGCTAATAGTTTTGGTAGAAGTAGTTTCCCAGGCCGGGATCTCGATATTGCCTCCATCAATACTCCAGGCCCCGTCGGGTGGCGTCATCTTATAGTAACCGATTCTATCACCGTGCCACCAAGCATTATTCTCCACATCCATCCAATCGGCCGCGCTCCAGTAGAATAACATAGTGTTCATACCAGGCTTCAAATTAGAGCGGGGAGGTTTGGGATTGTATATTGTTATGAAGACGTTGCCTGTGCTTGTCAGTATTCTTGCTTCCAATATCCTGATCATATTGTTCTTGTACCAGTTTTCTATTAATTTTCTGTTAAGCTTTTGGTTAGCCTTTATAGTTATTGAGTTTCCGACTGGTAGATCGATCTTCCTGGCTATGATCCATGGTCCCTGTACGATGACCGGCCATTTATTGCCTTGTTTTTCACGTATCTCGAGAACAACCTGGACGACGTGTACTGGTACTGAGCCCGTATTGTTTATGATGAGCTTGGGGTAGCCCTCCGTAGGGGATACCATGTCCCAGCGGCCCCATGTTATTTTTATGTTTTCTTGGGCTTTTCTTGTCAGTAGTTCTATTTCTTTTCGGCTTGCGTCGAGTAGTTTCATTGTCTTGAATACGAGGCTGAGGTAGACGGCGCCCATAATTATCATGGCTATGAAGAACAAAGCCATACCAATAACAACCGCCTGGCCTTTCATGCACTATTCACCGATTTAGAATGGGAGGAGGGTTGAACATAGGAACATATTGATTAAAAAGTGTAGAGTTGACCTTAAAATAATATTCAGAATTCAAGTTGTTCTATCACGGATGAAAAGCATTCTTTTGGTGCTTTGTTTTTCTCAATGCACCTGGTAATGTTCTCTACAAGCTTGTCTTCGAAACTAAGGATAATGTTTCTTGCTTCATCGATTGAGCGGGGCCTATATATCTTTTTAAATAATGTATGGAAGAACCTAGTCAAAGTGATTGTAAGAACTGGTTTGACTAAACGCATACTGTTAAGAATTTCAGAATATTTCTCAATACCATATTTTTCAAGGACTATTTTGGAAAGTGAGTGCTCCACCCTGTTCACCAACTCACCTACAACACTATTTATCTTCGCTACCGAGATCGCGGTCTCTATTCTTGAGTCCTGAAGAATATTATTAACTACTTCGGTTAAAACAGCGGAATTACAGATTGAAGACATGATATGCTCTAAATAACGCCTTATACGATCCAACAAATTAGCGTCCGCACCGTGTTTTCTCATTATAAGTTTTAGAGAAAACGGTATTATGCTAGAACACCTATTCTCTACTAGTGTTTGAATGATAGTGTCCTCGTCGAATCCGATTGCATTATATGATACGAGCTGATTTCTTAACTCATCTAGAATATGGTGCAACAAATAGCAACATACACCAATGGAGCCATAATTTTCTTTCACCATACGTACTTGTCTTAGAAATACCTGGGGATCTCTGGCTCCGAGATCGTGTTTCCCGGGAAAATCTATTAACTCGTCAATCTCGCGATGATATCCACCACATACACGTATACACCATTTCCTGTGAACAACCCAAGAAGGCAAAATAAACACCATTACATATTTCATACTTGCTGATGTATTTCAATATATTTTATGAAGTAAAGGGTATAGCGGTCGGGATAAATGACTAGTAATGCCTACGGGTCTGGCTGGGATCATTTTGTTTGTTTAAACACTACTCGGGAATAACCAGCCAGCTTATATAGTATTCCCCAAAATAGAGATCAAATAACATAGCAGAGTGGATGGTAGAGTAACACGTTGTATCTCGTATTTATTGACGAAAGCGGTAAGCCAGACAAGAAAGATGATCCATATGTAGTCTGTGCATTAATGATACACGATAGTAGCTTTATCTTCATAGAAGACCAGGTAGACCATATTGTTTCTGCAACCCTAGGTATAGATAGGCCCAGAATCGCCGAGATACATGGAAGGGATATTTTCCAGAATAAGGGGATCTATAAAAGAATGTTCACTATAAAGCAACGGAGAGCCTTAGTAGAGAACATAACTAGGTTTATAGAGAACGAGCTCGTAAACAGAGCTCAGGCTGTATTAGTTGTTTTTGATAAAAACCGAGTACTTAAAATGCACAATGATGAAAACGCTAGAAAATACATGGTCAATATAGTATATAAGCTACTTATGGAGAGAATTGCGTGGATGGTGTATGAATGGGGTCCTCAACCTACTCTGCTTCTAAGTGATCAAAGCGAACTAGATGCAGACATAATAGACACTGTTAGGCATGAGATCCGAGAAGGAATGTACACGTCGAACATAGTCGATAGCAAGTATTTTATAAAAACGCCGCTCTTCGTAGACTCAAAAGAATATAGATGCCTCCAGCTAGCAGACCTAATAGCATACATATACGGAAGAATACATAAGGGGAAAACCTCTATTGCACACGGGTTCTTTGACCTTGAAAGCTACTTTAGAAGAATCAGTACGATCATAAGAAAAAGCCCAGATGGGAGAATAGATGGTTATGGGATAAAGGTGTGGAGGGGATAACTGGTAACCCACGGGCCGGCGCTGCGACCGTCCCGTGGGCGGGGGCTCTGAGACCCCCTTTGGCAACATCGCTGTATAGCTATTCCCTCCTCAATGACTACGTATTACTGCGTTCCTTAAAAAACTCTCGTCTACAGAATACATGTATCTAGAACACTGTTACTTATCCATTTACATTTATTCTTCCCGAAACTTCCGATAAAGAGTCAACCAGAACAGCTAAAAATATTCTAGCTACTAAGCAGAAAATATAACATCATGGCTATGAAGAACAAAACATCAATAGCAAGCATCTATCTCTTCATATAATTAGAACGTATTATTGGTATTCTGAGGTCTACGTTGGTCTACCCGGTAGATTTTAATCGTGTTTCTGGTAGACATTTGTAGACTTGGTAGACAGGATTTATTAACCTCGGTCTACATAGTAGACATAGGTGGACCTAATGAATAAAACTGTAAGGACTTTATCAACGAAGATAAGTGTAGAGGAATACCGTGAATTTGTCGAAAGAGCAAAAAAGCTCGGCACCACTCCGAGTGCTCTCCTAAGAAGAATAGTCCTGGAATTCCTCGAAAAACCCGTCGAGGAATACGACAAGGTAGCAAAGCTTGAGAAAGAACTTGAGAAGCTCAAAGCTGAAATCCTAGAGATGAAAGCACGTATAGATATGCTTACCAGGAGAATAGTATTCCTAGAACGCAGAAGAGGAACGTATCCTAGACGAGAACTAAAAAGCGAGGGCTAAACAATGGAGGCTGTTATGGATATCCTCAAAGAACTCAATCCATGGTGGAACGAACCAAAATGGTATGAAAAAGATGAAGATATAATCCAAGTAACTAAGAGCCGCATTGAGAGAAGAATAAGGTACAGATTCCGTAAGAAATGGATAGAAACTCTACTATCCTCACCCGATGCATGGGGCATACGTGTGATAAGAGGACCACGCCGGATAGGCAAAACAACCCTTATGAAACTCCTAGTAAAAGATGCAATCGATGCTGGTATGCATCCTAAAGCAATTGTATATATTACATTAGACAATGTCGATCTAAAAGAGGCTATCGAAAAAGGAATTATCTCATTAAGAAAGTTACTTAGAGACATAATAAAGAGCAGAACAGAAAAATATGGAAAAACAATAGTGATTATCGACGAAGCAACATTTTATGATAAATGGGCTATTACTGTCAAGAATCTCGTAGATGAACATGTTATAGGACCAGGAGTACTCATACTAGTAACAGGTAGCTATTCCCTAGAATTATCTCAGGCAAAAAGAGAATTAGAGGGTAGAATGGGCATACTCGACGGCGATGATATCGGACAGAGATTCCTATATCCCATGCGGTTTGTAGAGCTTATCGAGAACATAGCACAAGAAGTGAACGAGTTCATGAAAAGCAATAGTTTCTTTGGGCCTCCTGGTAGTCTGAGCAAAATAGGGACAAGACTTCGAATATTTGAAGAACTAGCAACTCCTAGAAACAATAACATCTTGAGATTTTTCGAAGAGACATACGATAGTATAGGCGATATAACTAGGGGTTATCTAGAAGAGATATACTTCTATACCGGAGGCTTTCCAAAAGCAATTTACAATTATATATTAAATGAGAAAGTGCCGGATGAGATCTACACATCATTCTACGACCTATTAATACAAGATGCAGAAAGATTCCATTTATCCCCAACTATTCTTAAGGAGCTTATACGCGAAAAACTTACCTTAAATGCCTCTTTCGAAGCAACACTATCCGATCTACAAATCACAACAAGATTAACCAAGGGCGGACCGAAAACATTAAAAGTAGAAGAAGTTGAAAAGTATCTGTATTATCTAACAGAAGGGGCGAGGGTTTTATTTAATCTCTTTGTACTAGAACCAGTCTCTAGAAGGGATAGACCTATCACATTCAATAGAGGGAAACCCCCAAAGCTCATATACTCCGATCCATTAATATTTCATTCACTCTACTGGATTTCTAGAGGTGTAAGAACTCGTATATATGAGACAGCAAAGTCAGCATTGAGAGCGTCGATGCTGAGCAACGATGAGGAAAGGATCCTATATTCTTCTCTATACGAAGCTGTAGTATGTTCACATGTTGTGAGAATACCTATGCTGAAATACGGAGTATATACAGAGAACTACGGTCGTGGAAAGAACAACAAAGAATACGCTGATTGTGTTGCCTGGTATTTCAATAGTAGGGAGAACAGCTACAAAATAATACCAGTTGAGGTATCTGTTGGGAGAGATCTCGATGAAGAAAACCTTCTTGAGAAAGCTAGGCTGACAAGAAACTATCTTCATTCTAGACTAATAGTTGCTTCAAGAGACCAGCTAGCCATATTGTCAAGAAACGGGGACGAAGCTATAGTTATCCCAGCAGCACTACTCCTATTATTCATATAACCGCTTATTATCTATCATTGGCAAAACCAGGACTGCTACTATAACAATTAAAACAATTGAGAATACTATCAATACCTCTAATACCGTATTAGGCTGGTTAGGCTTGGTATAGTAGAACGTACTATTAACGCTATTTCCTTGGGAATCAATTATCATTAAAGTAGCATATCCTGTTTCTAGTGGAGGATATAATTTAATTGAAATATTTCTTGCCGGATAAAACTTATAGCTCCACCCCCTATTCCCAGAAATAAACAATATAATAGTATTTATTCCAGAAGCATTGACTCCGGGATCATAGGCTGTAACTACTATTCCATAGCCTCTCTGTTTAATAGAAACGATTATAGGAGGCGTTAAATCAACCACTATTGTATACCGATTATATCCCGTATAGAGAGCCATTCTTCCCAAGACCTTGTGTCCTTGATACTCGACGGTATAGTTATAGATTCCTACGGGTAGAACCAGGCTTACATGACCGTTTGAATCTGTATGATAGGTCCCGTTGGCTATTTTTACAATGGCCCTGGGTAAGGGCTTGCCATAATCATTTATCACGTAGAGATCTAGCCAAGCCGTAGCGTTAACCACTATGAATGTGTAGTTGAAATACACTAGTCCACGGACATCGTCATGAGTTGTTATGTTTACCGTTAATCCTCCTATATCAGATTCGTTGAAGCTTATAGTTAAGGGTATCATGTAGGATCTATTAGCGTATAGCTTCTTTATGAAGACTTTATGAGGGACCACACTCACATTATAGGCTGTTATTGTAACTGTAAGGTTCTCAACAACATATTGGCCGGGATCCGTAGTGGGGTTTCTAACTACTAGGTAATAGCCCGTAGTGTTATGCGTTAAATCAGCTACCAGCAGGGAGACATTCCTCGGTATAATCTCGACCCAGGCCTCCCTATACATGCTGTAAATCGTTGAGTTAAACGTATAGGTTATGTTTAAACCCAGAGTATAGTTTCCGTAAGAAATGTTTCTCGGAACCCCTAGGATCCATGTGTAAATAATATTGCTACCTGATTCCAGCTCTGCTAAACTATAATTCGTCCACACGATTCTAAATGGTTCAAACCCTATCTCGACACTTACATTCACGGACTCCTCTAAACCATTATGTATCACGGCTTCCACCGTAAAATTATAGCCCCTATAACACCTATACCCAGGTATGGGAGTCTCTACACCGATACTTGCGGTAACCCCTCCATCTCCGCTATTTTCCGCTAAGGATAGAGGCTGTGTCATCGAGGAGAGAAGCATAAGGATTAACACTATGCTTTCAATCCTCAATTCTTCTCATCACCTGCACCATTTATTTCAAATACAAGCCTGAGAACAGGTAGGTCATTGTAGAAATCTGGAGCTATTTCCCGGGGTCTGGATTTTACACCGTTTTCTTTCAGGAACTTCTGTACAGCTCTAATGGTCGACTCTATATCATCATAATATGTATAACTAATAATAATAACAAGAAGCCATTTATCGGCGAAGGGTACAAGCTTGATCTCTAATGCATCTACTAGCTTGCCGAGGAACTCATAGTCTATGCAACCATTGAGCAGTTTGCAGTCCATCAGCTACACCGATATCATTTGAGGAGAAGGAAACATAGTTACGGATTAAGAAATAATGGAGATAGAGAAGATGATGGAAGGGCTAAAAAATAGTTTTGTGTTTTCAAACGCCTCTGGGGAGCCTCTGCTAGAATGTAGATGTTCTTATAGTGGCATACTGGATTATAGTGTGCTGGGCCCCATCTGGTCCAGTATAAGTTATTGTTATCTTGGCCGTGGCACCGTCGGTGAAGACTGGGTTCTGGCTTGTGGCCTCGCCAGTGAAATCCTCCGTGCCGCCAGGGCTTATCTTGACGTTCTGGGGGCTCAGCGTTGCTGTGATAGCATTTCTTCCCGATCCAACACTTACTTCAACCTTAGACACGGTTACGGGTACATTGCCGGAGTTTCTCAGAGTCACAACGAAGCTACAGCTCTTCGAGTCAGGGGCGGCATTAGCCTGTATGCCCACAACGTCGAGCTTCACAACGGACCCTGTTCTGGCGCTTCTCTGGACAAGCATCCAGAGACCCGCAACGGCCGCAATGGTTATTCCGATTATCAGTATTGTAGCCACTACGGGGCTTATAGCCCTCATTACCGACACCGCTAGGAATGAATGTAGAGGAGGACATAGTTACTTATCAAAGAAAATATGCGAGCCTACATGAAGCTCTTAATTATCTGTACGGCGAGGGGCTGTATCATGTGGAAGGATAGAATACTAATTATAACCACAATTATCGTTCTCACGGTATTCCTTACCGTGAAGTCTATTGTTTTACTGGTTAGGACGGCCAACGATAGGGATGCTAGTAGCGTCGACGTCTTAACCTCGCTCAGTACTGTTTTGTTCAAGTGTCCCACGCTGGAGCTGAAGCCAAACGGAGCATTA
>JAMOPC010000358.1 GCA_027064845.1 Desulfurococcales archaeon
TAGAAGCGGCTAGAGACCTTGGTAGAAAGAGATACGATATACCAGAACTCATTGTGTGGGAGAATACGATACACACTAATGGCAACGAGTTATGGCTAATGCAAGCTGTTCATCAAGAATCTATTGTTATACCGGAGAACATAGACGCTATAAGAGCCGTTACATCTTCGCCAAATGTGCATAGAACAATTGAATTAACTGATGAAATTCTTGGATTAGGTAAGTTCATCTAATTTTTAACTTAATCACTCTCTTATAGTTCTATCCATAATATATTATATATGATATAGGTGAAAGGGTGAGAAAAATGGTTTACAAGGAAGCCCCTACATATGAGATAAGCTTTATGTTTAGAAAAATAATTGTCCCAGTCGATGGTAGTGAGAATAGTTTAAAAGCATTAGACCTAGCAGTAGATCTCGCAAAACACTATGGTTCACATATCACGGTAGTATTCGTGAAACCAAAGAATTACAAACTCGACTTTGACCCAATAGAAAAAGCCAAGAAGAGAATTGAAGGCAGAGGCGTTGATGTAGAATTCAAGACTCTGGAATTTGACCCAGCTGAAAACAGTACAGCTGGCACACTATTAGAAGAAATATCTGATGGAAACTATGACTTAGTAGTTATGGGTGCTCGTGGAAGAACTCTATCTAGCGAGCTAACAATTGGTAGTAAAGCTATCAGTATAGCTAGCAATTCACCAGTAACGGTAATCATAGTTAGGTAAAAATTATAATTTTTATTTTTACTTATTCTTTTTCAGAATCCATTTAGCAGCTTTAGGATAATCTTCTTTTCCATACTCTTTTGTTGCGGCTGAGTAATAGTTCATTAGAGCAGACGATATTATTGACGGATAATTATTGGTTATTAGAGTCCTAGTTATTAATCTATAATCTTTAGATGCTCCATGAGTAGTGAATCTTATGTGTTTAGAAGATTTAATGATCCTATTAAGATATCTCTCAAGAATTTTCCCGAACCAAAGCTTAGATGATACATTTAAGAATATATTGAGATCTACGTTATAGGCTTCGAGTAATGCTAAGCTTTCACCAATGATTGGCGGCATTGATAACCCTATATTGTTGAGAGATAGTTTGAGAGTCATAGCCTTCGGTATTTCTCCAACATAGATTATTTCAGAGCTATATTCTTTTATGAACTCCACGGCTTTTCCATATATTTTTTCTTCACAAGAGATCATGGATACTAAGCTACAATTCAAGGCTTCATCAACACTACCATAAACTGGTGCTTCAACGTACGTTATCCCCTTATCCCGTAGAACCTTGTATACTAATTCACTTGTCATAGGCGTTATTGTTGATGCATTAACAACGATTATGTCCTTGTTCTCGATACTCATTAGTCCCTCTCTTGAGAAAACAATGTTGAATAAAGCATTATCGTCTAGTACAAACACAAGTATGTAATCTACATCACCTAGTTCACGTGGATAATCAACAACTTTGCAACCTATTTCTTTACATAGTTTTTCTGCTTTAGACCTAGTCCTATTGTATACTAGTATATCGTGCCCCTTACTTGCTAAACACTTAGCAGTTGAAGACCCCATAAGTCCTGCTCCAATAATCCCTATTCTAACCAATTCAACTCACCCTTGACCAGCCTATTTTTAAAATTCTTGAATAATAAAAACAGAGTTATTGTTTTGTATGGGGAATCAAACATATGAACACAAGTGATTTA
>JAMOPC010000359.1 GCA_027064845.1 Desulfurococcales archaeon
AATATTTTGATCGTTTTATTTACTCAAATGTTTTCTGGAATATTAATTGTTCTCATTACGTGGTTAATAATTGGAGGAGACCTCTTATTAATATTTGAAACCGTTATTCCTGCAATCGCTCTTGTTTCTCTACTAATGTATCCTTTCTCATCTTATTTCTCAATATATAGTTATAGGAAAGGATATGATCCAGAGAGTCTACTACTACCTATAGTCATGATGATTGCCGACGTGATAACAACTCCTGTTCTTGTGGGCTATGCTATCATCGTTGAATCAATAAATATTTTCCTAAGGCATTTTCTATTTGTAATAGCTTTAACGATCGTTATCATAGTGTTGATATTGGCATATAGGATAAGAACAACTAAAACACTTAGAATAATCCAGGAGAGCCAATTAATATTGATAAGTTGCTTTTTACTCGACATTGGTGCAGGAACAGTGTTTGCTTTTAATATCGATTTATTAGTTAAACACCCGTTCATATTGCTAACTGCACCAGTATTTAACGCGATAAGCGGATCTATTGCCTCGATGTACGCTGTTAGGCAAAACGTTATGTATCATCTTGGACTCACTAGCCTTAGGCCAGGACTTGATAAGTTAAAATATATTCCCTACATGTACGTTATAATGCTTTATGGTACAATTGTTGTAGGTTCAATAGGGTATGCACTAGCAACCATTATAAGCAAAGAATCCCTTCTGCCCCTATGGATAGATTTGTTCTTAATAATAATAACTGGAGTAGTATTTGTCCCAATACTATGGATCCTTATACAATTACTAGCATATTTATGCTTCAAGATTGGGTTTGACCCGGATAATGTAATGGTGCCACTCTTAACCAGTATAGTTGATTTCACTGGTTCAATAATATATATTGGGATTGCACAATTGATAATTGGTTAAAATAAAATATGTTTAACGAGGCGAGTGGTCTTTTGAAGAAAAAATGCAGCATAGCACCCGGTAAAATAATATTATTTGGAGAACACTTCGTTGTTAAAGGATGCCCAGCACTAGTAACTGCTGTAAACTTGTACGCTAAAACATGTATAGAGGAAAGAAACGATAACAAACACTATCTATATTCGCAACAACTAGGTAAAAAAGTAGATCTAGACTCTAGCCAAATAGATAAATGGGCTAGGTCTTTTAAAATTATATACCAACTAGTATCCGAGGAATACGGTAAACCCAAGGGGTTTAATGCAATAATAGATTCAGGAATACCAATGGCTGCTGGAATGGGCTCATCTGCTGCAACAGCTGTTTCATTCACTCACGCATTACTATCATTTATCGATAACAATCCAGGTAAAGAGCTAGTAAACAAGATCGCTTTTGAAGCAGAGAAAATAGTACATGTAAAACCCAGTGGCGTAGATAACACCATAGCCGTATATGGTGGGTTAATCTATTACAAGAAAGGAGAAATTAAACCATTAAATATCGAGTGGCCCAAAGAATACTCCCTAATAGTCGTTGATACCGGAGTAAAGAGAAACACAGGTCTTGTTGTCAAAGACGTTTTAGAAAGATATGATAGAAATCCCGAAATAATGGAGAAAATATATGAAGCGGCCTCTTTAATCACAAACAAGGCACTAGAATATATTAAGAACAAGAACTTTAAACAACTAGGAGAACTAATGAATATAAACCACGGACTGTTAGTAGCAATAGGAGTCTCGATCCTTGAAACAGAAGTA
>JAMOPC010000360.1 GCA_027064845.1 Desulfurococcales archaeon
AAGTACTGGTTCGTACACGTGCTAGTCAAAAACACTGGTACAAAACCAGCAACTATAGATAATATATTTGTTAACGGTAAACCAGGAAAAATAACAAGCGTATCCTATGAAAACAACAAGTTCATCCCCCCAACAGGTCTCACAATCAATCCCGGAGAAGAAAAAGAACTAGTATTCATACTAACATCAACAGGAATAATAAAAGAAATAAGATATACAACGAGAGAAGACCCCGAACCCGATAAAAATGAACCTTACATATCATACTACCCAGTAGAAATAACCAGTGCACCAGGAGACAATGTAATCATCACTGTAGTAGTAAAACAAGACAACGAACAATTCCTAAACGGCGTCGACATCGTAGTAATAGATGAAAACAATAAACTAATAACATATGGAGACGGGTTATCATTCAACAACAAAGGCATACTAACATGGACAAAAGAATTAAACCTAACCACAATGGGAATACACACATGGAAAATAGAAGCAGTACTAGATTACGAATACTATAGAGACACTAATCCATACGACGTAGTAACCATAACAGTCAAAATCATAGAACCAATAATACCCGATAAATTCCAAAGCGGACAAACAGTAAACATAATCCTTCACACCGCTGAAGGCTGTCAGTATCCAACGGCAATAACATTGCCATAAAAATGTTTTTGTAAAATAACTAAGAGTTGCTAGAGTAACTCATTTATTAAACAGTGTCAAGTAAGTTATATATGATAAGTATTATGCAAGGTTGATTAACGATGAAGGCCATATCTCCAGTTATAGCCACTGTGATTATTGTAGCTGTAGCTATCGCTATCAGTATCGCAGTAGCACTATGGATAACCGGAATGACCAGCAGCTTCACAGGCGTAGAGAAACTAGAAGTAGTAAATGCATACGCAACTGTAGGAACTGATGTCAATGGAAACAATTACTGGTTAGTCTATGAAGTAGTTAAGAATACTGGTACTAAGACAGCAAAAATAGACCAAATATTCATAAACAACAAACCAGGCAGTATAACAAATGTTTATGCAGATAACGTCGCAATTTCATCTATAGGAAAAACGCTAGATCCCGGAAAGCAAACTACAATAGTATTCCTACTAACTAGCACTGGTAATCCGATAAATGGTGTCAAAACAGAAACCAGATCCGATCCGGATCCGACTACCGACTATCCATATATATCAAAATACCCTAGTTTAGTTATAGATGAACCAGGAAAGACAGTTACAGTATCAGTTACAGTAGATGAAGGAGGTAGCGGATTAACTTCTGTAATAGTACAGGTAGAGGATGAAAATGGTAATTCAGTCGATACTGCTACCTTAAATATAGATTCACAAACTGGGACTGGTACAACAACATTAGATTTATCATTACCTTCGACAATTGGTAGTTATACTTGGACAATCAAGGTAATTGATGTAAATAATCCAAACACCGTTTATGATAACGTACAGTTTACTGTTGTCGTCGCACCAGTTAATCCAATAGTAACTGATACGTTCTCCTCTGGTCAGACTGTTAGTATTGTTATTCATACAGCTAGTGGTGGACAATACCCAGCAACAGTAACACTACCATAAAGAGTATAAAAAGCTTTGACGACTTAATATTATAAATATTTTTTATTCTTACCATATTACATAGTCATGTAATACATAAACGACTACTTTATAAATCTTATCAGTGTATTTATATTCTGAGAACAAAGTATATAGAAGGTGAACCATTATGAAAGCCATATCCCCAGTTATAGCCACAGTAATAATCGTAGCAGTAGCAATAGCAATAAGCATAGCAGTAGCACTATGGATAACTGGACTAACATCATCATTTACAGGAGTCGAAAAACTAGAAATAGTAAACGCTTATGCGATATGGGATGATAAAGATAATAGCTGGAAAGTAGTATTACTGGTTAAGAATACTGGTACTAAGACAGCAACAATAGACCAAATATTCATAAACAACAAACCAGGCACTATATCGGGTACAGTATCTACAGGAAGCGATCCAAATAGTCCAACAGTTGTAAATTCTGACAATATAGTGCTAAATACTGGTAAATCAGTATATTTAGTATTCTATTTAAAATCAGCCGATGCTAAGGACCGACATTCTTACATTGTTGATGATACCTTTAGTAGTGGTCAGACTGTTAGTATTGTTATTCATACAGCTAGTGGTGGACAATACCCAGCAACAGTAACACTACCATAAAGAGTATAGCACTAGTTTAGGATATTGTATCCATAAATTAAATCATTTTTTCTTTTCAACGATTTCCTTAAACATTCTTGAAAGTATATACATTATTAAGACTACTAATTGTGATTCTAGTAATGGTGTGAATTGTATTATGTAAAAACTATATAATGATTTGTTTCCTACGAGGTATAGTAAGATATACATTATTATAATTAAATATGCGGATAATGCTAGTTTTCTTAGTTTGTTCTTTGTAATGATGATCGGTATTAGGAGTATTCCTAATATTATTGAGATCATATAAAGTATTGGTATTCCTTGTGCTTTGATCGGTGTTTCTGTATTCTTATCGATCCATAATGTGAATGAGTTTTTTCCTAAGAACCAGTCTATAGGTGAATAGTAAACGTTGATTAGATGTGGTTTTGTTGAAGTGTGCCATCTTATTGCTCCCTCGATTGATTCTTGGTACCAGGTTATGATTCCAAAATGTTGAATTAGTGGAAGAGAGAGTATTATGAGTAGTATTGGGAAGACTGCATAGTATCTTAGGATTGCTCCGAATCCGTGTCTTAGTTTTCTATGTATGTTTCCTTTGACTAGGAATCCTTCTATTATGTCTGCTGGGATTATGAATAGTCCGGAGAATTTGACTAGTCCTGCAAGGGAGAATATTATTGTTCTGGTTATTAGGCTAGATGTTTTTTCGTAAGGATACTTGATGAATATATATACTCCGAGTAGTGTTAAGAAAGCTAAAAATGGATCTAGCATGGCTAGTATTCCTACTGTATGATAAATGTTGTCGAAGTACATTATAGTGGGGGTTATTAGGGCTATTATTGTTGCGTAGCTTTTCTTCATATAATCTGAAAGAAGTTCCTTAGTTAATAGATATGCTATGACAAAAAGTAGTGAAGTACATGTTATACTTGGTATTCTCCATGAAACTGGGAAATCGCGAAATATTAGGATTGATACTATTATGAAGTATTTTCCTAGAGGCGGGTGTTCGAGGTTGAAATAGTTGTTTATACCTTTTTTATCTGGTAAAGCCCAACCCGGAATAATATCTGTTACATTATATTTTTCTCTTTCTAGAAATTCGATGAGTTCTGTGATATTACATTTTTCGTCTTTCTTTACCTTTATATATACTGCGTTTAAACCGTCGCCAACTGCTAGGAGTTTTGTTGTAGTCGTTTCATTATTATATATTGTGACAGTAGCGATTGTTGTTCCTTTATACTCGTCTTCTGCTATGATGAAACATCTCTTGTTTTTATTAATTTGCTCTATGTTGTTTTTTAGAATTGAAGCATTTATCTTTGTTAGAAAAATAAGTGTGTAGTAGTCATTATATGTATCATTTGTCTTTATGTTGTGGAAGTGTAGGATTTTGTATAGGATATTACGTGCAGATGTAACATACCATATTTCATCAGATACATAGGCTTCTTTATAGCTATTATATCCGAACATCATATGTAACGAGAGAGCTTCTTGATATAATACCGTGAATATTATTATGAATATCGCTACCGCTATTAAGCAGTCAATTAATTTATTATTCATTTTAACAAAACCTCTCATATAGTAATACTGGTATTGTATATATAAGAATAATTTCTAATAGGGTAAATGGAGTTAATGATTTGTTTTTCTACCTTATTGGTTTAGAAGATAAGTTTTTCTAATTTTTGGTTAATATATTAAATAAACTGGTGACAAGTATTCCTACTATTTTAGATCACGTTTTAGGATATGATGGGGTGATTGTATATGAAGGGTATTAATACGCTTATGGCTACGGTTATTCTTATTGGTATTGCTATTTCTTTGACTGTTGTTATTGGTTTGTGGCTTGCTGGTTTTATTGGTGTTCAGAGTATTAAGTCACATTATGTAAAAATTGATGTATATTCGTTGGAAGCTTATGGTGTTATTGCTAAGGTTCTTGTGGCTAGCAAGGGTAGTAGTGTTATTAGCATCGATGGTGTCTATATAAATAATGTCCCAGTACATGTTAGAGCAGCTTATGATCTTAATGATCGTAGTAACGTCAAGATCTATGTTGATAAAGATATTAGTAGTGACCCCTTCTACTTGAAGCCTGGTCATACTGGTGAATTATGGATCATACCCAATGAGCCTCTGCAACCAGGAGTACTTTATGATGTAAAAATCCATACAGGTGAGGGCTATGCATATACTAAGACTATAGAAGCCGAAATAAGTGCTTCTCTATCCGCGTATAAGGTATTGTTAATGGCCTTTACTGATTCACCTACTCTAGATGCTAGAGTATATGCTAGTGGTGATGTGAAACTATATATTAATCCTAAGGATTCTAATGACTATATATTGTTGAATGGATTAACTCTTCCTGACCCAGTTGAAAAGGATATAAATAAACGTCTAAAACCTGGAGAAAACTTCATCGCTATAGAATACGATACAACAGGTGACCCGTTTCTTGGACTATATCTAGGTATCAACTATAAATTAGAGAATGGGGATAGATGGGTAGACCCATTGATCCCCCCGCTTGAATGGCAAGCAGCAGTTAATGTTACCGATCCTAATTGGTATGATCCAAGCTATGATGATAGTAACTGGGAAAAAGTAGTAGTACCTATAGGTGATTCTAACTGGTACTACACTAGATACGATCTACCGGATGGCTCAACAATGTATTTCAGAAGATTCTTCAAAATACCATCAACAATCGATGGCAAACAAGTTACACGAATCTTATACGCCGAGCTTAGAATAGCTAGTGATGATAATGCAACAGCCTATGTAAACGGAGTACAAATAGGCAGTGATACGGGAGCACATGGTTCTAGCTACTGGAATTATGCATACACAATCGACTTAAACAAGATAAGGCTAAAACCTGGAGAGCAAGCACTAGTAGCTGTCGCTGTAACGGATAAGGGAGTTAGCTTCTATTTCGATGCTTGTTTATTCCTGGAAGTAGAACTTAGTGATGAAACCACAACTAACATAACTATACCACAGTATCCGGAGATCAGATTTAAAATTATTCCACCTGGAGAGAACCCACCTGCTAACTGGTGGTCTCCAGATTTCGACGATACCTCTTGGGATATGGGATACTTACCAATAGGCGTTAATCAAGATGTAAGCGGTGTACTTTTGAGAGTTAATACCTATAAGAATTATCAGAGAATACTTGTAAGAATAAAGTTCAATATAGAAGACAATATCCCAGTAGCTGTAGATAATGTTGGATACTATGATGAGAAATGGAGTGGATATCATGGAAAAATCGTTATATTCGATGTTGTTAATTGGAAATATGATTACTACCAAGTATATAACCCGACCGGTGATCCTAGGAAGGTCGGTCAAATGGTTTTCTATGGACAAAACAATGTTCAGCTTAGTCTAAACGATGTTCTCTCAGGTAAAGATCCTATATATACTGGTGATCCAAAAGTAGTAACTAAGGAGCAAACACTATACGCTAAAGATTTCGAAGAAACGCCTACCTCGCCATTAATAATATTCGTGAATCTAAACGTTACGAAACAAGTTAATCTTACATGGGTAAATCTCAATACTGCATACATAGACAGGTTTGTTATGACACCAGTACCTCAAGCGGTTCTAGGCATGGATATTATAGTACTTTGGGAAGATCTATGGAGTAATCCAGAATGGACTCACGGTACTTTCAAAGATGAAAGAGCATGGCTTGATCACGTTGTCAGAGTTACTTGGCTTGAAAACGGAGAAGTAAGAATAGGAGTATACAGATGTAGCGGAGCCTATCTACACGTCTTTGCATTATCAGGGAGATTCATTTACTACAAGCCTCATGGTGATACATGGGGGGATGACGCATCTACCCCATATACATACGACGAGAATGGTATTTTAGTTCATTACGAGATAGGATATAACCCGCTAACAGGAAGTGAGGAGGAATGGACTTCACCTACGGGATACATAGTGAAGATTTGGTATATTTCGCCATAAATACTCTCTTGGGCATAATTGCTTATTTACATTATTTATCATTATAATGTTATTGCTTGTCTTATAATAGTTTGATTTCTTGCTTGGGATAGAGTTAGTATGGTATTGGCATGTTTTCGTCTCCTTGTACGCCGATATAGAGTGTCCAGTTGGCATGTGGTGATCCTGTGAAATTGTATTTGAATACTATCTTTAATGGGGCATATACTTCGATATCGTCGATTATAGCTTTTGTTAATGATGCCCAAAGAAATATTTCTTTGGGGTGTTGGGCTTTCTTACCTTTTCCTTCACTTACTCCTGTTGGATATACTAGGTTATATATTATGTCGTTGGCGAAATCCCATCCACTAGTGCACTTCATTTCATACATTATGAATGATGTTCCATTGCTATGGTAGAAAATTGTAATGGGTTTTAGAGTTGTATAGTTAGTTGTTATGCCAAGAGAGGGTAGTTTTGGAAAAATAGCTGAAAACATTGTGAGCTCTAGTGATTCTTTGGGTATCATATAATAGTATTTAACACCGTTTTGTATAATCATAGCCTTGGCATAGATTGGTAAATAGATATTACTATATGGGTAACCGTAATTAAACTCCATGTAGAATACAGCGATTATAGACTTATTGAATACTCTTTCATCACCAGTTGGTGTGATAATATCCATGGAAAATGTTATACCTATTCTCCCTAAGCCATACGTTATATGTGTCGAGTCAATCATTCCGAACTCTACATAATATATAGGCTCCAAATCAATTAGTCTAATAATATATCCTGATTCGGATTTAAGTGTGATCCAGTTATTAATAATTTTAAGTGAAGTATTACCAAGCATCCATGAAGCTTCTTGGCTTGCTAAAGCAAGGGAAGTATTAAAATTATATAGACTAGCAGTAAAGTTATAATAGTAATCACCACTAGCGTATTCTATAAATACATCTACATAGTTATTAGTGAAGACCCTATAAAACGTCTTAGCTGCTTCATCACTACTTAGATGAAGAGCAAGCATTGCAAGAGTATCTAATTCTTCATCAATAATGACCCAATCTCTCAAGGAATAACCATAATAGTTGCGATTTACTACAACATTAATAGTTGTTACATAACTTACTGTTGCTGTTATTAATGCTAAGAGAATCACTAAAGCTATTATTATTTGTATTTGCCCCCTCATTTATAGCCCACCTCAATGTAGTAAATATACATCGTGCCATTCCTTATAGTTCTGGAAAACTGATAACTATATAGCATAAGCTTATTCAAATCAACGTCATAGGGCACGATCTTATAGGATTTTTCAAATAAAACACTCATATTAACAATATATACTGCTTTTATGTGTACGTATACATAATCCGCTCCAAGATCACCGGAAATCTTCATTGCTAATTCTTTTGGTTCCCAATATACTTTTTCCCTAACTACTTTCAATACATTTATATTTCGATAATTCATAGTATAATTAGTCATCCAAGGATAAAGCATTGCATACATCGCTATAATAACTACAACTACGAGAACTGCCGCGAGATAAGATGAAATAATTACGGATTGAGCTTTTCTCATATACTAGTCCTCCACACAGTTACTTTCACATTATAATCGATCATACCAAGTCTAAGCATATAACTAGTTGATAAGACAGGCCAACTAGAAGGTATTTTATTCCCAATGACAACTCTATGTCTATACGTTGTAGCAATATATATATTACCAGAATTATCATAAAGAACTATGAATACCGAATTATATATTGGAAACCCTACAGGTTTCACGTCAAGGTATGTAGATAAGAGAGTTCTATTAGTAAGTATCCATACTTCATTTGTTAGACTCCAATTTTCATAATATTGTTCCTCATAATGAAACACACTTAAAGCAAATGCATAATAATCATTACCGTTTAAAGCCATTAAACCTTTATCTATAGCGAAGTAGTCTATTTCGGATTCATTAACAATGTATTCCTTACTTACAACAGTACCTGATGCGTTAGTGTAGAAATAAGCGTCTCTAACATACCTATACCATAAATAATTGTATCTATAGTACTTCTGTTGATTATAGTAAAGAATAGTAGCATTAACCACATAGTTACCCGTCGATTTATAGTTTATTGTTTGAGGTTTTGGATAAGCTTTAGGTATTAATAAATATAAATCACCATTAATATTAATTATATATGCTTTATAAATACTATTTGAAATCCACGAATCATAGTATCTAGCAACTCCAGTTTCAAGTATGGTTGCTACAGCAATTATATTGGAAGTATCAGTATTTAATATATAAATATATGTATGGTTCTCCAAAACATACGAAGGATTAGTTAATGTTGTATTATAATATGTTAAATTACTAAACAATATTAATACCGAGAGATCGCCCTTATCCAGGGTATATACCTCTATACATGTAGGAGTAACATTAATATACAGTATGTTGGATGACTCCAAAACAATATTGTAGCCATAATTTTTGCTCATATTTAGACCAATATAGTTATTTAATTCATTCTCGAAACTTATAACTTCAGGAGTGAAATTACCGTTTTCTAGAATACTGTATAGAGCAGAATTAATTGATTCGCTAAAATAGTAGAGTGTTATTAAATTAACCGATTTAGGAGGAGGTGTATAGTATCTTATTATTATTGCATTATAAATTGGTATTATTGAAATTAGGACCAGTGTTGCCAGTATATATTCAATTATTTCTTTAATGGTATATCACCTCTCCTCTAATAATAGTTATGTTCATTACGTTTCCAACTACTGTTATTTTAAGAGATACTGCTATTGTGGATCCAAATATTAATGGATCACTTGGTAGAGTTATATTATAACCGTTAGAATAACTTGGTGATACTAAACTATATGCATATATATTACTTCTAGGCTCAATTAAGAACACATATATATTATCATCGTCCG
>JAMOPC010000361.1 GCA_027064845.1 Desulfurococcales archaeon
GTAAGAGTGCTGAGCTTAGTCAGAGATTCATATTATTGGTCAGAGTTCTTGGAAAAGACCCGTTAACGGCTTTCTCAATGCTAGCTCAGAGAACACCAAGTGCTACAGTAAGAGACCTTCTCATGGGATATGTTACTACAGTGCGTGCAGGTGGTGATGTGGTTGATTATCTCAATAAGAAAGCAAGACTCTTCTTCTCAGAGATCATTGTTAAGATGAAAGTCATAGCTGATAGACTGGCTGGTCTACTAGAAGCATATCTAGCCTTGGTTCTTCTCTCAATGATCAGTCTTACAGTAATGTATTTCGTGACAGTATCATTTGCTGGCACTCTCTCATTCGGTATATCTGGTTCAACAATGTTCTTATTCCTCTACGTAATGATCCCAATGATATCTGGCCTCGTTATTTATTTAACAGACATAACACAATACAAGGAGCCATGGATAGATTATAGACCATACATAATGTTCTTCGGTCTTTCTCTACCACTCATGGTATTCTTCATAGTATTTGGTTTATTCCTGCCATCCGCTCTTCCCCCGGGTCATCCGCTAAGAGAGAGCTTCATTGTAAGTGGTTTAAATTATGTGTTAACTTATCCATCAAGAGCATTTAATCTACCAAGATACATGGACTCATCAATCGCTTTTTCAATAATACTGGTTTTATCAACTCTTCCAACAACGATCTATACAGAGATCATTAGTAGGGAATACAAGGTTGTACAAGGAATAACCAAGTTTTTAAGAGACCTCGTCGAGATCAGAAAAACTGGAATGAGCCCGGAGAGAAGCATTATAGAATTATCCAATAGAGATTATGGGGTCTTTACCAAGTATTTAAAGAAAATGGCTATGCAGCTAAGCTTAGGCATACCATTGAGTAGAATTATTCAAGACTTATTTAAGAAAATCATAGTTTGGAGAGCTAAGGTTCTATTATATGTAATGACTGACACTATTGAAGTCGGTGGTGGAACTGTAGAAATAATGGATAATCTAGCATGGTTTGCCGAAAGTGTCGAAGCAATAGATGAAGAAAGGAAAAAGAATCTCAGAACACTACTAATAGTCCCCTATATGGGTGCAATACTAGCAGCAGCAACCGTGATAATGCTTGCATCATTCATGGGTTCACTACAGTTCGGAGCAGGAGGAGCATACTATGCAGCAGCAGAAACTACCCTTCCAGCAATAGTATTAAACACATTCCTCATGGGACTTGTAGCAGGAAAAGTATCAAGCGGATCAGTAGCAGCCGGGTTTAAACACGCATTAATACTAACACTCATAACCTTAATATTCTTCCTAACATCACCAATATTCGAGGCAGGTCTAGGAGCATTAGGTCAACCAATAAGTTAACAAAGGTGATTATAGTTGAAGGGAGTAGGAGAAGTCATATCTACTATTATTATAATGTCAGCAATATTGGTATCAAGCATACTTATATTTTATACCTCCTTATACATAATGTCGCATAGTATTAATGCAGCGGAATATGGTTACATGAAATCATCTTTAATTAACATTGCGGTAAACACACCGCTGATAATTGAAGGAAATACATTTATAATCACTGTTCCTAAAGGATCTGTTGGAGTCGGGTATTTTGTAAACGATAGAATATATGAAGTGGACGTTTTAACAGATTCAGGCTGGGAAAGGATTACTGTGGATGATAAGCCTACCTCTATACAAGTAACCTCGTATAAAATAGTAGTTCCTTCTAAAATAGTATATGGTTCATCCAATTTTACTGTTAATGATATTTCGTATTTACCCATAGTAGCTGAATATTACGATAATGGTGCATCGATAATAAATTATAATCTTACAAGATTCTTTATTAATTCATACCTTGTACAAAGTGAAAATGGCACAGAAGTATATATAAGAGCTGTTTATGTACAATTACGCGTTAGTTATATTTCAGGTCCGCATAAAGTAGTCTTTATGCCTGCAAGTAAAGTACTTGAAAAGGAATTTAGAAATGTACAAAATATAGTATTTAAAGAAATAGATTCTAGAAGCGGAACAGTATTAAGAGAATATTCTCCGAGCGAAATATTTGCTCTAGGCTATAAAGTCAACTTATTACTAATTGTAGAAAGAATAAACGTGGTGATGACTTAATGGTATCTACTGCTGTAGTTCACGTAATAGGTTCAACAGCTTTCATAGTATTGATTGTTTTCACTATTGCACATGTTACCTCTACCATGAAAATAATGGAAAAAGATCTAACACGAGAATACTATGAGAAAATAGCAGATAGCATCTCCGTCCAAATATTGTATTGTTTGTTTAAGAACAGTAATTTAACTTTAAAAATGGAATATCCAGTAACAGTTGGTTATAATAAACCATACAATATCATTATAGGTTCGGGAGAAATGATCAAATCAAAATATCCCTTCCTAACAGGGCTAACATCGTCTAATATTTATGTGGTTGTAATTTCTACAGATAATACTATATATGCATATAGAATCATTGTTGACAAGAGTTATAATAATAAGATCATTGTTTTAAATAAAGATCCAGCTTTATTTGGAAGTACAACATTAACATACATCAACATAACAGTGTTAAGAGATAGTATTTATATAGACTTCATAATCAAGGGGGTACTATATAGATGAAAGAAATAATTGAATATGTTTTAGCGGCTCTCATAATTGCTTCGTTTATTCCCATATATGACACTGTAGTAAACAATATTTTTTATGAGCATCCGATAGCAGTAGATCAGAGCACAATTATATATATATCTTCATCCGTACGAAGTATGCTCTTAAACACTTTTTCAAAAGGAAACTTTACAATACAATTAGCAAACATAAGTGAAATAGTATTGGATTCTCTGAATTTATCAACACAGTATGGTTTAGGAATGAAAATAGAGTCTTCTGGGATCTTAAAAGTCTATTATAACAACGGAAAAATCAGTATTTACACTTCCAGTCCCGGAATATTATATCTGTGTCTTGTTTATTCCGATCTATCACATGATACTGTTGTATTGAAAACTCCCACAGATACACTCCTCAATGGAACAATCTATTATACTTATACGCCGTCAAGAAACGACCTGATATTTATATCTGCTATTATTGAAACAGGAGCGGCTAAATATATAGGATACTGGGTCTCTGACGCTATTTATGAAAGTATGATCTTGAATATTAATGATAATGTGGTTTTGGCTATTCCTGCCTCTGCTCCCAATCCGGATTATATTTATCTCTATAATATGAGAATATTAAATACAACATTGCTTTATTATACTAGTGGGGTTTATCATGCATATAATTATTCATATTCAAAATACTTTACGGAACTTAAATGGAGAGAAACAGAAGAAGGAAACGTAATAAAAGGTTATGGTTATTGTAGGAAAATTTATTCGAACTATATAGGCCGGTTTTATGATACAGTAACAATTTATGATAAGACATATTATCTCCTAAAGCTCCAAAATCTTGTTGTAAAGCGTCTATATTATGTACGATACACTTTTACACGACATAGTAGCTGGATCGACGAAACATTATTAGACGAGGAAATATCGACAGCTAGTATTTCTTACCCTTTATATAATTTAATCGCTGTTTTTGCCAAAGATCGTGATGGCAAGGTATATTATGCATTAGCATATCCGCACAGTTTATTCATCGGCGAAAAACCTCCAGAAAAATGGCCCGTTTATACATATTCTTTTGATTTGAGAATTGGTATGATTAATTATGATGTAAGTATATATGTATGGAGGCGATATTTGAGTTGAGGGTTCAAGCTACGTTAATATCTGCATACTTAGCATCCTTATTGATTGTTATTGTTGTTATGTTTCATTACGTATTCATTTTTCCTTATACTACTACACTAAGTGTAAAAACAAAATATTATGATATAAAATCAATAATTTATTCAAAACCTACTTGGACCGCTAAGCAATTAGCTAATAGTCTTCTCAATATTTTTAATGCAAAATATATATGCGTAAATATTACTGTAGTAAATATAACTAATTCAAATGTAATATATACGGATAGCTATATAATATCCTCCATTAACAATAACTTAAATCGAGAATATGAGTTTCGAGTTTCAAGACTTGATGCCTCTGGTCTGTATTATATATATGTTATAAGGGTTGGATACTGATGAAGTCACAGTTACCAATAATTATCGCAATGATAATATTAACAGGATTAGTACTTACAAGCCTATTTTACTCAACAATTGTAACAACCTATATTAATGATGTAAACAGAGGATCCACCAAAATAAACTGGGATCTAATTGATAATGAACTAGATACACTCGATCTTGTAGCTCTGAAGTACGCAAGTAGGTATGCATATTATAATTTTAGTAATACCTTTTTATCCCAATATTTAAACCCTATTTACAAGTTAAAGCTTTCAAAACGTAACGCTTTATACTATTCAGACTTCATAACTGATCCTTCCGAGGACTTCATATTCTGGAGCGGAAATTGGTGGTGGGACTCAACACATAACATACTTATTGGAAAAAAGACCAACAGTTTTGATTATGCAATTGCTCTTATCGATACTGATCTAAAAGATATTTTTAAATCAAATAGTACTGTGTACTTAGCATTTATTGGAAAAGGTGATAAGCATATAGATTACGTTATATATGGACATGTATTCTGGCCTTATATCTATTTCCATAGAGATATATACTTATCGGGATATAACTTACTTACAAGCAAGCTTGAAATAATTCTTTATTGGTATGATTGGTTCTTAGGCTTTGAAAGAAGTGGAATAGAATATCTTAATTCAACTAGGATCGATACAGTTCCATATCTATATATTGGCAGTTATAGTTATGAATATCTCGACCATAAATATGAGAATAAAATTAATCTCACAGTATATGATAGGAATTTATCCATGTATAATATTCAATACACATTTTACGATAGTTCTACATTACCTGATTCTTTTGATGTATTTTACTTTGGTGTAGGTGGTTACGATAATATAGAAATAGATAAAATTGTTCTATCCGCAGCGGTGGATCCTAGGTATATATATGTTAGTAATGTTCCTCCTGGATGGAGAATTATTATAACAAACGGTACTGCTTCATATGAAGGTATATCAGATGAGCAGGGTTGTGTTAAGATACTTTTTCCTGACTTAATATGGAGGAACGCTAAAATACTAGTATATACTCAAGATGATAGGAAAGTTTTTGAGGGTTCGTTCGACGTTATTGTAGGAGGCGATGAATATGAATTAGAATTGATTGTACAAATCCCTAGTTTAGAAAACTATGATTATTACGAGGATCTACAGAACTTTTCTATTTCTATAAGAGATGCTAGTAATTGTGCACTAAATGTTTTTAAAGAAAATGTTCTAAAAGTAATTAATAATTGGATACACTATAAGAGTGAAGAAGGGTATGTTGTTAAAGTTTCTTATTTCAAACCCTTTTATAATGTAAGTTTTTGGGTTGATAATAATTATGTATCTCATGGAAAAGGGAGTATAGGTTTTTATATTAAATACTGTATCATGTCACCTTCGGGAGAATATATGGAATTCACCAAGAGTATTAATGCTACATATTTGCTTTCATTTGATTCTGGGTATCCTTATGGTTTTGAAAATATGACATTACCTATTAACTTAACAGCTGTTCTACAAATAAATAATAAAACATTTTATTATATGCTTTCGGTAAAAGAGCTAAGATTAAAAATATATTCGATAATATTCCATGAGCTAGAAGTATTTAAACCAAGTAGTAAGGGAACTTATACTATATCATTAGTACCAGAGAGAGTGTTATATTTACAACATGGTATAATGAGGTCATACTATAAAATAAGATATGGTAAAAGCACAACCAAGATAGCAACAATAGAACTATATCACGATGTTGTGAACAAACTATACCCAGTATTTGGCTATAAATACTCCTTTTTATGGGCTACAACTGCAAAGGCAGATATAGACGGTGTAATTGTACCAGCTGCTCTCAAAATAGTTTTTATATACCTCTATGATCCGTGGGAAAATGAGCTCAGAGTTAGAATTTATGGCGATGAAAATAGACCAATAACCCCAATTACATAAGAAATAATTATATCGAAAAACAATTATATAGCAAATATCTGAAACAAATGAATAAATCCAAAAATTATTTAATCTATAATCGAGCAACTTATATCTGCGAAATCAATATAGCAGTATGCATGGCAGAGTTCTAAATACAGACTCTACCTGATGATGAGGCATGGGCTTTGATAAGGAAAAATTCATTGTTTTAATGTTCTCGATAACTATTTTTATTATTGTATTCAATTTATTATTTCATGAAGCTATGGCCTTGTATTACGAGTTTGGTTATAGAAGCTATAGGAATGCGTATGTTTTTGATGAGGTATGGTATGTTTCTACATCTAGAAATATTCTTTATAAAGTATTTGGGTTATCAGATATAAAAACAAATAATACCAACTATAACTATTACACAATCGTTTTTAATTCGAAGCCAAACACTGCATTAGTCAAGGACATAATATTGAAACATAAGGAATGCTATGTCTTCGTAGAAGATAATTATACCAGCTCTATACCAGCAAATGTGACAATAACCATGTCCAATACAAGCACAGTATTTACAGCGTATATAGGGAAAGGCTTAAACGCAGTATATGTTGCAGTCAAAAACTCCCCAAATTGTAGCATTAAGTCATTAATTAAAGATCTAAATAAAACAAATAATTCAATTATAGATATTGTTCCTGGATGGGCATTACCCGATATAAGAGGAATAAATAATTACTTTAACCTAGAACACCCCCCTCTAGGCAAGTATTTAATAATCATATCAATATTGTTATTAGGCGATCATCCAGTTGCTTGGAGAATACCCAGTCTAATATGTACATCACTGATATTTGTCCTTGCCTATATTATCACAAGAGAAATCCTCATAGATTTCCTTAAACCAAAATATGCGACCCTGATCTCATTAATAACTCTTATACTAATGTATTTCGACAACATATATCACAGAGTAGGAATCTTGGCAATCCTAGATCCCTCCCTAGCATTTTTCACAATATTGGGAGTATATTTTTTTATCAAGTGCCCTTACGGAAAAACCACCAATCAAATAACAAGAACAATAATATTCTCATTAGCAGGCATTATCAAATTCTCCGGACTCTTCATAGTTCCAGCAGATATAATAGAAGGATTCCTAGTCAAGGGAAATATTCTTAAAAAATTAAGACATGGTTTCGGAGCAATATTACGATACTATGCAGTTTTCCCATTGATCTTAATACTTTTTTCCCTACCACTTATACAATACTTCGGCCCTATCACATGGTATAAAGTATCAATAGAGGGAGCAATTAGATGGCATACATCAACAAAACTATTAACAAATACCACATATTACTCTCCACTAGACTGGTTTCTTGGAAGACATGCAATTATTTTATGGACAGATATTTATACTAGAACACCTGTTAAGGCTGTTGGAATACCGCAAGTATATCTATCCTCATTAGTTATTGGATACATCTTGTTTCCACTTATATATAATTTACCCAAGTTCAGAAGATTAATAACTTCGTCAAACTCAATAATTCTAATGTATATCCTTCTTTATATTATTGGTAATAAATCCTTATTCAGTTACTACATAATTCAGTTTGTTGCTATATTAGAGATACAGCTAGTTGTATCAGTTATATTTGTTCTATATAGACTTGTTCAAGTAAAAATGAAGAAGAAGGCTTAAAAAATATGCTTGTTTCACAAATCCTACTGAGAAAGTTTAGGGCAGTGTTACAGTAGCTGGATATTGTCCGCCACTGGCTGTGTGGATAACTATACTGACTGTTTGCCCGGATGAACCAGTTATACTAAATTCTATTGTTGCTTGCGAACCAGGATACATTGTTATACCAGTAGTTGTTGAAGATACCGTGCCAGATGATGAAGCAACCGTCGGAAGGGCGGTTAAAGGAGTGTTATTCACAAATACGTTATCTATAGTCGCTATTTTTGTTCCTGTATTCTTTATAGTTATATGAACCGTATATGTTCCTCCACTCCCTGTTGCATACGCGTTTACTATTTCTAGTTTTTCTACTCCTGTAAATGATGATGTTAGCCCTGTTATCCATAGTGCTACTGCTATGCTTATTGCAATAGCCACTGCTACAATTATTACTGTGGCTATGACTGGGGATATAGCCTTCATAGTTGTTTCACCAATATGTTTCATTACATATGATATTATTTAGTTTATTTTTTATAAAAATGTTTATGTAATGATTTTATTAGAATTTGTATAAAGCTAATAGAATTTTTATCTTGATAATATATTGGGTATTATGTTTTAATTGATATTTATTAGTATTAGAATATTATGGTGTGTTATTATGGAATTGAAGTTGTGTTCCTTTTATACATTACATATTTATACTTTTTAAATCTATATTTATAACAACTAGCATGAAGTGATGAAACTATTGAATAGTTTCTTTCAGAGATATGTAATAATTTTACTTGTTAGCATAGTGCTATTGTCCTCAATGGTTCTTGTTAATTCTCAAAATCCGCAAGAGGTGTGTCCTAGTAAGTGTAAATTGGATATTGCGTTTGCTCTTGATGTTTCGGGAAGTATGTCTGGTCAGCCTCTTGATGATCTTAAGGAAGCTACAACTACGTTTATTAATATGACTTGTCCAGATTGTCAATGGAGCATTGGATTAGTTGCATTCAATGACACGGCTATTAACTTAACCTATCTAGGTTCACCAAGTAATGGTGTATTATACCCTGTATGTACTGAGGAAAACAAGACTACGTTGAGAAACATCATATATACATTAAATGCTGGTGGATGGACTAATATAGGAGATGCAATTTATAACGCCACAGCAATGATACTTAACAGTGATAGACCAGACGCTAATAACATTCTTATAATTGTCACAGATGGATCGCCGAACAGACCTCTCAACGTCCCAGATCCTGAAGAATACGCTAGAGAAGCAGCAGACTATGCTAAGTCACTTGGAATAGTGATTGTAGGTATCTACGTTGGTGATGCTACAGAGGATGGAGATGAATTCTTATTGAGTATTTCGTCTTCTCCTCAACACTTTATAAATGCAAGTATTCAGAGCAATATCAATATGAGTGATGCGTTCCTGATATTGTTTAATAGACTCTGTGAATTGTCTGAGGTTAAGGTAGGTGGAGAAGTAGAGATCTCCACTATTGATTCTAGTAATAATTTAATATACATGATTACAGGATATATTGCTGTTATATCGATAGTATCAGTGCTAATAATTAAGAAGAATAAATAATAAGACATTGAATAAAAATTGAAAAGATTTTTAAACCCATACATTTTCTCTAACCGGTGGAATGTGGCCATATTTTGTCCTTAAAATCCTCAATAGTGATATTACAGTATTGTTTTGGATATATATCTAATAAGTAATTATTAGTTGATAACTTGTAGTTAATCTCATATAGAACTCGACACAGCGTTTTGTTTTCTTCAATAAATTCCTTTATAAAGAGTTTGAGAGCTTGATCCGCTGTATTTATGTCTACTTTATTATTCCATCCAATATAGACTTTAGCACCTTTCTTTATGAATGCTTCAGCCATATCTGGTGCTGATAAGCTGTAACATGATGATACATATATTATGCTTCCTTGGAACCTTGTATTAGATGATAAAACATATAGAGGTGTTATAACAAAGTATCTCTTTCCCGGTTCTGCAAATGGAATACCCATACCCAGGAAACCCATATATAATAGATCAGTGTGTTTATTCGGATCATATGGTTCAGAGGTAAATATCCCGACTCTTCCCACATAATTGTTTTGACTCTTTATTATTCCTCCGTGAACTCTAAGAATAATGATCCGATAATCGTTGATGAGATTGAATAATTTAAACTGTAGATTATCTACAGTAACGTTCTTACCAAGCAACATATCCACAGTAAATCCCTTTCTCTCCAGAGCGTCTTTTATGTAATGTATAAGTTCATCGTTTGGGTAAGAATCATATAATCCATCGATAATAATTGCTTTGTATCTTCTATTCTCATTAGATACACTATTATTCGAGTATTGTAGTTTAAATGATATACCAATAGCTATGACTGTGATTACTATAACCGATATAAGTGTGATCTTGATATATCTTCTACGCTTCTCTCTTCTTATTTTTTCTGCTGCAGTAAGCTTCTTACTTTTCTTCATGTTCTTACCACATCTAAACAAGTTGTTAAGTTTTCGTTACTGCTTAGTCCTCGTTTCTCTTAATTTAACAATTTTTATTTTTCCTCTTTTCTCTGTTGCGACTATATTGAGTTTTTCAAGTTTTTTTACCTTTCTAGATACAACGCTTTTAGGAATATTTAAAGACTTAGAAATTGATGATATATTGGTGGTTCCCCCGCTCTTCTTGATATAATCGAGTATGAGTAGATCCCTATCGTCTAACGCACTAGTATAAACCTGTATTTCGTGTTTCTTACGTACTAAATACCTAGCTATCAGTATAGCTGCGGGTAAGACTATAGCTAATATAATGGCTAAAAATACATATGGATATATAATGGGATTCTCGGATTTATGATCTGTTCCGGGAGGGATGGTGTAATTGGAAGTAGTTAAAGGAGGTGATTCATTAACATGGATATAGTTACTACTTATAGGAATATAGTAGATACGGATGCAATCGGTAATGTTGCTAGGAAAATATACGAACTTTACCCAGTTCTTTGAATACATAATATCGTCAGGGATTTCTTTTGGGATAATTATCCAGGATCTATTAAACTCTATAACAACTTTTCCTTCAGGCTTCTCTAACTTAATAAGCCATAAGCTCTTATTCTTAAATGTTAAATCATTAGTATAATATATGATCGTAACATTTGTCTCATTATATAAAAGGATATTCAGAGTGTTTGTAGTATTATCATATTTTAATATATATGCTGTACCATTTGTATTTATGAAAAATAGATTATTAATGGGTTTTCCATCTAATAATATCTTGTAATAGTAGTTTAGCGCCGTGAATGAGATAGTAACTTTTACTTCTCCAGTAGGGAAAACCGTATATATTGTTTCTAAGGAGTTATATTTTCCATTTATACTAATCGAATAACATGTTGGAATAATGGTATTTAGCATTAATAGAATAATTAGAAATAATGGATAAATATGCTTTGCAGAAAACTCTCTCATAAATATTCCTCTTATCATTTCTTAAACGTGTAATTAATCTTTACTATGGGGATTAAATTCCTTAGGTAACCTATAATAACGCCATTACAATGGATTTCTTCTCCCTGAGATAGTTTTGGTGGATTTTCTATTATAATGATTCCGTCTGAAGAGTATTTAGATTCTACATATATAATGAATACCCCACTATAAATTGTTCTATTTTCAAATATAATTGTTCCATTGACCTTATACATTCTGGTTTCAGGTATGTATATTGTTCCGGGAAGGCTATAATTGCTTAGGACTATGGCATTTATAGACATTGTTTTATTTAGTAGGTCTTTCATTATCATTACCTTATATATGAAAGTAATATTATCTTCTTTATATTCTTTTAAGGTTTGATTATATAGTTCAATCAGGTTCGGAAGTAATATGTTATTGTAAATGTCTCTGCTCACTATACTCATCAATGTTGTATTAATTGATTTAAATAGTTCTATTAAGAATTCTTGGCTTTTCTTATTTATAATGTTTCTAATAGTTCTAGAAATGTTGTAGATGATTTTATTATTGAACTTTTCTAATTTACTTGTTTTATTAAGTTTTTCTATTTGAACTTCTTTAATTCCTGTAGTGTTTTCATATGTTTTAATGATGTCTCTTAATAGTAATTCATTATATAGGGTTTCATTATATTCTGTTTTAATATTTGATCTTTTTATTGCTTCAATGAGTAGTAGGAATACATATTCGAGATTTGCATAACACTTTTTATTGTAACTCGTGTTGATACAATACTCCTTTGTTGATTCAATATATTCTTCTATTTCAGGATCAATTATAGATTTGTTAATAGCTTTGATTCTTTGAACTAAGTCTTCTAGATAAAGTATTATTTTATGAAGAGATTTTGTTTTCTTAATATTTTCCTGTCTTGATCTTAAATCTTGATAAATGAATTTATTATTAATTATCTTATTTTGCGTAGTGTCGATTTCCGCTGTTATTATGCTTGTTAAGATAGGAATCAACAATATAACTATGTAAAGAAGTATAACTCTGGTTCTAAATTTTTTAAACAAGCTTAATCACCTATATACTTGATCATACTTGTTAATAATATGATGCTAATGAATTATTTTCTTAATATTATTTTAATATATTGGTTGTTTTATAGATTTAAGGACTAAACAATATTGGAACCTTAAAGAAACTATGTCGAAACAATGATTTAATGATCTTTGTCTGAAAAGATAATCTTAATATATAGGGTAGGTTCCTATAAAATAATGAGACACTATCTAACTGGGTGGAAGGTATGAATAAACGTATTTCTGGCAAAATAATAACTATAGTTCTTGTAGCAATACTGATTCTAAACATTGCAACAGTCTCAGTAACCAATACAAGATTGATCTCGAATGAGCCTCATAACTATAAATCAAATGATCAAGGAACGAGAACTTTCAGCAAATTGAATGTAAATACTTTACTACTTCCACATAAGATTGATCCGAAGATACTGGATCGTGACTACTTAGCGAAAAGAATAAGGGAACTAGAGCAAGCCAGAATCCTCGAGGAAAATGAGACCAAACTCATATTGAAAGTATCTGATACAGCGAAATTAGATGATATTCAGAAAGTGCTAGAGAGATACTATGCCTCGATCCTTAAAGTTTATGAGTATATGGGGGTTATTCTAATAAGAGTCCCAACCGATGACGTTGTTACTGTTCAAAGGTTATCCATAGAGCTCGCTTCACTTAGCGACGTCGAATCCATATGGTTCGACGACGCCTTTAAAATTAATACAACGCTCTTCGATACGAGTGCTTTACTAGGTTTTGCAATATCTCACGGATACGGTATAAACGGATCAGGCATTAAAGTAGCAATACTAGATACTGGAATTGATGCCTCACACCCAGAACTTAACGGGTCACTAATTGCATGGACCGATTTTATTAACAACCAGCAAAACCCCTATGACGATAATGGCCATGGAACTTTTGTAGCAGGCATTATAGCGGCAAGAGGAGTAGTTAGATTCATGGATGGTGAAAAATGCTGGCACACAATACTATATGATAATAGTGGAGAATTCAATTATCCTGGACCAGCAAATCTCACTTATGAAGTCAATGTAACGGGCTATTCTGGATTTAACCTTACAGTAGAATGGTTACAGAGGTACTCCATAGAGCAAGGATATGATAAGGGAGAAGTATTATATAGATTTGATAACACTTCATGGACCCTGCTAGCAACCTACACTGGATCGAATTTCTCTCTTCAGCACATTCAGTATAATATCACTATTCCAGTAAATGCCACTAAGTTCTATATATCCTTCATATATGAACCAGACTATTCCGCCCAGCGTATGGGTTGGTTCATAGACGACATTAGAATAACCGTAAATGGCACAACCCTTCTCTACGATGACGTAGAGGGTCCACCTCCACAGGGATTAATAGAGGCAAAACTATGGGTAAGGACGACTGATAGATTAGTTGGAGTAGCACCAGGAGCTTCTCTAATGGTTGCTAAAGTATGTAGCTCGAGTGGTGGATGTCCCTACGATGCTATCCTTAATGGAATATATTGGGCTGTTCTAGGACCAGATCAATCGCCTAACACTGGTGATGAAGCAGACGTTATCTCCATGAGTCTTGGTGGACCAGCATATAGCTATGACATTCTAATGCAAACGATTGACTGGGCGTATTCAATGAACGTAACATGTGTAATAGCTGCTGGTAACTCTGGACCAGGATATAAGACTGTAGAATCGCCGGGTGCTGCTAGGGGAGCAATTGCTGTAGGTGCATCAACCAAGCTGAATACGATAGCTTACTTTAGTAGCTGGGGTCCAAGCCCTATTGATTATACGATCAAGCCGGATATAGTAGCTCCTGGACGTTACATAGTATCAACGTATTCAGCTCAGGCAGCAGGATATCCTTCTGGAGCCTATGTCTTAGCTGTTGGTAGCGGTACAAGCTTCTCAACACCCCATGTCAGCGGTATTGTGGCTCTAATTAAACAGGCTCACCCAACATGGACTCCTGAAGAGATAAGAGCCGCTCTAGTATCTACAGCGACAGAACACATTATACCAAACTCCTACACTCCAAGCATAGTCAACCCATATATTGAAGGAGGAGGATTACCAAATATCAATAGAGCTATAGAGACAGAATTCTTGCCAGTTCCTGCGATAGTGAGTTTTGGACAAGTCGTTCCTAAGGAAGCAACTAACTTATCCAGCGAGGTACTTTTAAAGAACTATGGAACATCTCCACTAGGAGTTATCGTTATTTCAGTAGAGCTATACGATGATAAAGGAAATGATTACTCATCATGGATACAGGAACCAATAATAGGAGAATCATGGAATATTACTCCAGGAAGTAGCGCTATTCTCCCCATTAATGTCACTGTTCCTCAAGGGGCTGGCTCCGGTTACTATTGGGGAAGAATACTATTACAAACATCTGATGACCAAGTATATCAAGTAATATTCGGGTTCACGATATTACCAATAATACATATATCAGGAACCGTATACGATGTTTCAACAGATCTTCCTCTCGGCGGCGTAAATGTAACGGTAATCCGTGACGATACTGGAGAAGTTCTAGACTGGTGCATAACTGATAGTGAGGGCAGATTCAATGTAACGGCAATAGGTGATACACCAATTAGAATACTAGGAAACCTTACAGGCTACTATCTCTATATGACTACAAGCTTAAGATATAGTAGCAACGTGACAGGTTTCGAGATCTACATGACTCCCAGATACGGTTACTATGATAAACAAGTGCTTGTCGTAGTGGATACAGAGTATGGCGGATGGTCTTTATCCTATGATCCTTCAGAAGATATAACGATACTTAATGGTACCTTAGGCATTGTGGACAGAATATGGCATAACTCCAAACAAGGCGTTGCATATGATGCAATAATGTCTGGTGACTTCCCCGTAGTTGTCTGGCTTAGTGATGGAATATGGAGCCCTGTCAACGATATATACGACTATATAGCCTTGATATCAGTTAGTCAAGAGAATGGTAGAGGAATTCTTCTAGAGGGCGGAGATATTGGCTGGTATCATAGCGGAGACTATCTAATGTGGTATGTAGCACACGCTCAGTTCTATCAAGATCTAGAACCCGATGTGTATCAATTATTCGTATCTAGATCACATCCATTAACAAGCGTATTACCGAGCAACTTTACAATTGATTCAACTTACTCCGGTTACCCAGATGTAGTAATTCCTGTAAACAACGGTACAGATATTGTGAACTGGACAGATTATAGCGGGTCAGCTATAGTAGTATATGATGGTAGAGTGTTTGGAGGAGCTAGAACAGTATATATTGCCTTTGCATTAGAAGCTATGGAGTCCAGCCTAAGGACAAAGTTCGCAAATATTTCGATAATATGGTTGCTTGACCAGGGATCGCCGATATATACAGGGCATAAGATCGAGGTAACCTACAACTATAAGGCTGGAAGAATAATGGCTTACTGGCAGCCATTCATAGACCCACCATTCAATATAATAGTAGAGCAAAGAGTATACCTCAACGGCACTCTTATAGCTACTCTTCCATCATCAGTAACTTCAATAGATCTAACATCCTATGTCGCTAAAGGCAAATTATACAATATCACAGTAGAGGCGATCGACTTATTAAACCAGTCAACCACAGTATCTGCATTGTTTAAGATAGTACCCCCAGGACTAAAAGGTGAAGCAGTAGGTTTCTCAGAACCAGGTATATTCGAGGAGGACTTAGGATTAACATTCCCAGGCAAAGCCACAGTGTCGGTAAGGGATTCACCTGCGTCAATACAAATATATGAGCTAAACAGATTCCAATTCACACCACCTGAACCAGAAAAAATAATACTCTATAGCGTTGACTTCAGCATACAGAACCCAGAAAACTTTGAGCAAATAATACTATCACTCAAATACCCACTCAGAATATTTTACTTGAATAAATCCTCAGTAAAACCATACTGGTGGGATGGAAGCACCTGGAGAGAATTCAGTAACTTCACAATTGATACGAGGAACAACATATTAACGATCTATATAGACAATAGTACTACTCCATCATTATCAGATCTAATAGGAACACCGATAATAATAACTGGTGAAAAGATCCCAGTAGGCGGAGAAATAACCATATCCAACAGCCCTGTAGAACAATCCCTAGAATTAATAGTAGCGATAATAACGAACTTAACAATAACTCTTACAGCAATTCATCTCCTAAGAACAAAAACTAAATAATAAGAAACAAAAATCTTTTTTAACCCACCACATCTTGTTCTTGTTGCACAATAAGCCTTTCTTGAACCTATTGTAGTTTTTGCAATAATTGTCTATTTTCCTATAAATCTGTTTGTACTTCGAAATACTCTTATTCTGCTTGACATAATATATAAGTTTTTACCAGAACATTTATATTTAAGATGAACCACTAGAATTTTACAGATACAAAATATTATGAATGGGTGAAGTATATGTATAAAAAAGTCGGATTAGCTATAGTACTAGCGTTATTCATACTCTCAAATGTTCCATTAATAACAGTTTCACAGGCTCCAACAGTATCATATTCTCCTATGAAGCAATTAAAAGGAGTACTAGAGGAAGATAGAGAGGCATACATGAATGCTGACGGAAACCCCTTACATGAAGACATTGCAAACGCTGTATTTCAGGGTCCCGGCATATTTGGTTCACCTACTGTAGGTTATATGAAGAACCTAGAACTAGTATTAACAAGGTTAGGAACCATCGGTAACATGACATATAGAGAATGGAGATGGGAAAACACACCACAAATGAGCAGCAAACCAGGATTCCCAAGCACTCTCGAAGACGTACTTAACGGCTACCCGTTAGAGGGATGGGTAGTCTACTATAAGGCAAGAATAATTGACCCCTCCTCCGAGAGCCTTGACAACCCAAGTGGAGTGGTTGTAGCAACATACTCAGCACTAGGCAGTACATCAATTGATAAAGGAAAAGTACTACAGTCAGACTACTTCTACATTGTTGATAGTGGAATAACCTCTGAAGTATGGGTTGACAACCCAAGACTATACGTAGTGAAATACGTTATACCACTAAGAGCTGAGATAAACCACGACAAAGAAGGTACCCCAATTAATGAAACAATCTATGCAGACTTCCAGCTAACAATCATAATCGTATTCAACAAAGTCACAAAATTCGTTGAAATATTCCAGAAACTAGATGCAACCTTAGTAGCAATGCCACACGATTGGAAGATAGAATTGAAATTCGGAATGGCTAGAGAAGCTATCCTAGACGCTAATCCAAATAGCGACAAAGCATTCTATGGTTGGAAAACACTAAAACTAACCGACCCTGAGGAAGTATTCCTAGTTCTAAGCTGGGTAAACAAGACACTTGATCCATATATACAGCCTCCGGGAAGCTATTATGCAGCATATGCTTTAGCATATCCTGTCCCAGAGTCTTTTGCAATATCATCAACTATATACAACTATGACGACACGTCAGCCATATGGAGTCACAACCCAATTGATAGCGATACGTATAAGGACTATGTAGCATTAAACCTTACCACGGGTGATCAAGCATTAATAAGATTTGATTGGAAAGGATCATTGACAATGATAGTTAATCCATCACCAACTTCTGAGACATCATCCACAGGCTGGAAGATGATAATGTACGGTATATATGATGTAACCCCAACATATGATGGCGGAGTTGGTGGAATGTTTGAAAGAGGAGAACTAATGATCAATCCTGATGAGTATTATATCGGTAATATTACCAACCTAGTAAAAATGCCTGATAATGTCACTATAACTGAGTGGTTACATACAGGCACTTTGGGCTATCTAAACGGTCTTGTCAACGAAACAACATTAATGAGCCATGAAGGCACACTTACAAAGTATGTATCATACCTCGACATTGACCAAGACGGAAACAAGGATGAAGCAGAAGACCTAGACGGAGATAAAGTCTCTTCAAGCGATGAATACGATATAGCATACTCATGGTATCCAACAGAAGAATTTATCTGGCAGTTAAGCTGGAAGTTCAGACCACCAGTATTCTGTAAGGAAATAGAGACAGTTTGCTGCAGATACTCTGGTAATGAGTTTGTAGGAAACGACTTCTTAGTCATGCCATCACCAGGTGCTACACCAGACGCAGCAGGCTCAGCATGGTTAAACGGACTATTCGAAGCATGGCTAGTGACATTTGATGTCGAAGCATATAACATGGAGGCAACAGTAGGATATACAAATCCGGCAAACAAGATGCTACCCTACATGATGCTAAGACTAGAGCCCATACCATCAACAACCGAAGTATATAGATCAAGTACATGGAAGTCTGGAAGAGTAGGACATTACATGACAGACGATTTAAGAGTTTTGCCACAGATGGAGTGGACTGATGTAACATGGACTCAGTGGAGAGACGTACACTACTTCGCAATATCAGTTGCTGGCATACACCCCAACCTATTAACGTTCTATGCAAATGACTTCGTACCAATAGTAAGACCTATTGGTGGAGACTATGGCCCAGGATACTTAGTAGTACTACCAGTGACTGGACCTGTATCGATCTCAGAGTATGTTGGCGGAGACGTAGGAGCCGGAGTAATTGCACTAGCAAGAGATCACTTCAACAATACTTACTTAATAGTATACGGATTAGACGCACAAGACACCTACTGGACAGCGTGGTTTGCAACATTCCAGTTACTAAACTTAGATGAAGAATACCTATGCAGTCAAGCAATAATGATAGAAATAGACTACAGCAACATAGGACACGAATGGGGCGACGGAACCGGCATACCAATAGCACATCCCAACTATCCATTCGTAAATGGTGAACCAGGATTCACAATATTATATAAGGCTATAGAACACGGAAACCTAGATGGAGACTGGAGCTGCGGCTGTGGAATCAGAATGTGATCAAATTTTAAACCTTAGTATAAAAAATAAATATATAACTTTTTTTAAAACCTATAATCATTAATCTAACTCAACTCCTCAAAACAATAAAGGAACGAAATAAAGCATATATACATTATTTTATATTAATTTGACATCATGAACTGGATAAAATGTTTTTAAGAATTATAAAAATGAAAGTGGTCAGATTTGCATATTAAGATAAGTAAAAGATCAATATGCGTATTTTTAATATTTGTTATCATAAGTATAGCCTATCGAGCGTATATAATAGAATCATTTTCTCATAATAGCAGTTTCACGGATTACGGGTCGTTAGCGTCAGAAAATTCGGTTTATAATAAAGTATATGTTCCGGATAATATTTCTTCAATAAATACGGCTTTGAGCATGGTTTCTCCTGGTGGAACAATATATCTTAAAAAAGGAGTTTATAACGAATATGTCAGAATAAATAAATCAGTCAGAATTATCGGTATAGGAGAAGTTATCATAACGAACAGAATAATAATATCTTCAACGAAAAACGTGTCAATCCATAATGTATCTATATCAATCTTTCCTCCCGGTTCTGAAGAAGCACTCATTATTTACAATTCGTCTAATATAAAATTATTCAACATTAGTTTCATTTACTCAGGTATAATAATTACTAGATCTCAAAATATATTAATAATTAATTCTAATTTCGAAAAGGTAAGTTTTCCCTCAATAATAATAAAGAACAAATCACATAATATCACCATAGAATATAATGTTTTCAACAACGTATACACTGCATTAACAGTCTTTGATGGAAGCAATATTATTTTTTCTTTTAACAAAATTTTCCAGACTAGGTCATATGGTGTAAAACTGTTATCTAAATCAATGAATGTAAAAGTTTATCTTAATAATTTCTACGATGATGTAAAATGCTATGATGAGGGAAGAAATAATCTCTGGTATGATCCCATTACTAAGCTAGGAAACTACTGGGAACACACTACCAAAACAATCGAACATAATCTAAATAATCAGACCTGTAATTATTATATAAGAATAGATGGTTCAGCAAATAATATTGATAAATACCCATTATGCTCTAGTTATGAAAATTATATATCAATATTTAAGAACACCCATGATCATAGATTCGAAAATACGAGTATCACAGGTACATCAGTTCCTTCTACAAGATCCGATAGACCTACATATATCTTAACCGCTTTACCAATATGCATCCTTATATTAGTTCTTCTAATTCTAATTTATTACAGGAGGAGAAAGAGAAATGAGTAATTCTGAAGAGAAAAATAGTATGTACATAGTATATTTCCTAATAATTTTACTATTAATTAGTTCTACGAATACCTATGTGTACGCGGATGATAAATATAAAGCACTATCTTATCCCATAGCAATTGGATACATGGGAAATAATAGATTCATTCTATACAGTAATAATACTATATACAAAATCCTAGATGATGGAAGTCAAGAATTTTTAATCAGCATTCCTGCTTCAATAAACATATCAAGTTATACAATACATGAATTCACAATAGTTAATAATAACATCTGCTTCTTCCTCTATAAAAACATAAACAAAACCGCTGGATATACTCGGATACTTGTATGGGATACAACAAGTAAAAAAATAATATTTAATAAAACCTTCGTATTTAGCCTAATAAATAAAACAGCAGTACGGGGTAACTTAGCAACTATAGCAGCCATGACGAATAAAGGGCTTGCAGTAATAATTTCTAATACAACATCAACATATATACTCGTATACAAGAGAATAAATAATACGTTTAAATTATTTAGAACATATGATAAAACATATTCTTACACACTATATATTTACAACAACACAATCCTAGGGATAATCCCATACATAGGCACCTATTATAACAGAACAGTTCTAATACCCCATCTAGTAGACTTATTTACAAACACATCAATATTCGAGATACCATCACTAATACCCGTAATACCATTCGGCACCCCAATAGTTCAAATATACAAAAACATGACATCTTGGATCATACACGTTACAGTAATCAATAAATTAGCCCATAGAATAGAATACTATATAACAAAACCTAAAAGCTACGAATTAAAAGACGCATCAAAAGCATCATTCTCACCAATCCTAGACTGTGCAGTCTTCGAAACACAGAACGGAGCAATTATACTATTACCTGACGGAACCAAGTACTTCCTGAACAAATACCTACCTGTCTTACCCCGAGAAGTCTTCATGCTAATAGACCCGCCAAATGGCATAATAGACGTCGACCAGAACAATCATAGAATGCTCTTAAAATATAACAAGGGAAACATCACCGAGATATTCCTACTAGAAAACAATAAACTACACAAAATATACGAACTACCAGCAAAATACTCATATAAATCAAACGGATTCTATGGTACAATAAAAGGAAACTACGCCTTCCTAATAGATCCAGAAAAGCACAAACTAATAAAAATCAATCTTGAAGAAGTATTAAAATCAATCAATAAAGGCGACGATATTAAGGTTGAAAACAATTTCCGCGTCTACTTATTAATAGCAGTTTTTATAATTAGTGTTCTCATAGTTATTTTACTTATCAAATATAGATATAAGTTAAAGCCAAAATGAAATAATGATACATGAAAATTATAGTGATTTATACAGAAAATTGTCAAATACGTAGATGTTTAGAACATAGGGAGATAATATGAACAAATATATCCCCAAATTAGAGAAAAACTTTAACAAAACAACTAAGATCTTAAAAGACCATATTTATCCAATACTATTTTTTGCACTATTAAACCTAAGAATAATAACCTGGTTCCAACCTGGTCACGTAGTATTTTCAGGAGATTTTAGACCATTTCTTACGTGGGAGGCATTCATCAATAAAATCAATGGAGTATGGACCGAAGTGGACTTTGGCACACCTTCTTTCTATTTTACTCGAAAATATAGTATTTTTGAACTTTTTTCTATGATAGCATATCGCATATTTGGGGATTTGACAATATCACAAATTATTGCTACATACGTACTATATATGATTTTTTCTATTGTAGGATACTTTTTGTATTATTTGCTGACGCAAAATAAGTTAATCTCGTTTGTATCAGCTTTCTTTCTCACAACAAATCCTTTACTTATAAATGATAGAGAAATTACAGCTTTAGGTTTTGTAAATTATTATTTTGTACCGACTATAATAATATTATTATTATATGTTTATTCTTTAGAAAAGAGTAATTTATTTTATGCATTTAGTGCCGGTCTATTGGTTTTTTTAGCAACTTCAGCCTTTCCAAATCCTAAAACATTAATTTTTGTTATCACTCTAGTTATCTATATAACATTATTCCTTTTATTTAAAAAGAAATATATAATCATAAACGTAAAGAAAAACAGTAATAAAACTATTAATATTTCATTTGTTCTGGATAGTCTCAGTATAAAACGTGTCTTAATTCATCTCTTTCTTTTTGTTGTAGGATTTTTAATTGATCTAGTACCTATTCTACATTTATATATGAGTGAACAAAAACTTATTCTAAGGACGCTTAAATGGTATCAGAATACAAGTCCAACTTTTATAAGAAAAATAAACCCTATTGAATTCCTAAGGTTCATTTTTAGATGGTCATTCTTTAGTGGGGCATTTGGTCGTCCGTATGTTCCATATAGGGATTTATACGTTGATAACTTATTTTTTAAACTCCTCATGTATGTTCCGTTTGTCGTGATATTAATAACAGTTATTTATTCGCTGAAATATAGGAAATATAGATTATACACGGTGTTTTCTTTTATACCATATGCATTAAGTATTCTTACGTCTTATTCCATAGTATGCAATGATTTAACATTCATGGTATTTTCTAAAAGCGCTATATTAAGATCATTAATAGAACCCGTATATTTATCCTTTTATACTGTTTTATTTGCAGCACTTATATTTGGCATATGTTTACAAATATTAAACGAAATAATAAGAAAGATTTTTAATGATATACATAAGCAGAATATTCTATCGGCATCTCTATTATTTATGTTCTTAATTCTATTTTCTGCTATAAGCTATCCATTATTTTCGGGAGATATCACTAGAAACTGGTTAGATCCAAATGTTAAAGGATATTATTTACCTATAGAAATCTATAAGGATATTAATAGAAAGATTTCGAATGATTACTGGGTTCTCTTATTGCCTCATAGATATACGTATGTGTATTATAATGAAACTAACGAGTTATGGGGTTCAGGTAATCCTTATCCCAAGATTTTTGGTTTTCCATATATATCTGGTCTGGGTACCGAATATATTAGATCCTCGAGCGATGACGTCGTAGAATATATTTATTCACTATTTCATGATAATCACTATGGTTCTCAAGATATTATAAAACTTTTCGGCCTGTTGGGAATAAGATATGTTCTTATTGAAAAGAACATTATATTTGGAGCAAGGGATAGCTACGATATTTATTTAAATAAATTACTTAGTTCGAGTAATGTTGAAATTCTTTCAAATTATTCTAATAGAGTATTATTGTCCTTAAATATATCGAATAAAATAATCTATATTGCGAAAAAATACTCCTTTTATCAAAATTATACGGATTTAGTCGAAGACGTTAAGAATATTAAATACATTAATGACCTAAAGGGCTATGTCTTCATAGACAAGTCGTATAAATACATCTATGATCTTTTAGATAGATATCCCAATATAATAGGCGAAGGAAAATTAATTAATGTGAACAAATATTCCCCTTCCCATATTATGGTTGAAGTTTCTAGTGATAAATACTTCATACTAGTGTTGCAGGAAAGTTATGATGATAATTGGGTTGTTTATATTAATGGAAAAAAACTTGATCCAAGGCTTCATTTTAAGGTTAATGGATACGGTAATGGATGGTTGATACCTGTTAAGGGTTTTGCTAAGATTGACATAGTTTATTTACCGAGTAGGATCGATATTATATATACTTTTTATCCCTTCCTTTTCATAATTGCAATGATCGTTTATTATGTGTTGAATAAAGGCTTTCATAATCCTAGATTTAATTTTAGGAAGCGAGTTTAACGTTCTCTATTTAAATATTTCTTGGTTATTTTTATTTTAGACAGCACAGGATACTTTTTGATCGAAAAGGTGTAATGTTATGAGTCGCGTTTTCGGAAAAGTACTGGCTGGTGGGACATGGTTATTTTTAGCAGGATTAGTTTTTAACTTGTTTAATTTTATTTATTGGTTTTTAATTACTAGGATTGCTGGGGTTAGTATAATAGGTTTAGCATCCACGGTATATAGTTCTGCTATTATAGCTAGTACGATTGTTTCTTCGGGTTTAGATATAGCTGTTATGAGAGAAGTATCATCGTATGGATTGTTTTTAATTAAGAGGATTTTTCCCTCAATATTGATTATTTCAATGGTTTCTTTTGTTTTGTCTTATATGCTTACATTAATAGTAGGATTTGATACTGGAGTAGCAGTTATTTCTGGTATATTGGCTTTTCTCAATGTAATTAGTGTTATTTTATTAGCAGCATTAATAGGTTCTACCATGTTTAAACATTATTTTATAGCTTTAACAACTTCCTCTGTGTTAAAGCTTTTGGTAGGAATTTTCCTTATTCTTTTTGGGTTTGGCTTGTATTCGTTATTGTTTGGATTTATGGCTTATCTGTTAGCATCAATAGTGCTTTCGATCTATTCTATATATAGTACTACTCGAAAGAATATTATAGATATACAGCCAAATGAGGCCTCTATCAATTATAATATCTTTTCCTTCTTCAAGATTGGTTATTCAAATTATTTCTTTACAATAACCAATCAGATCCTAACTTATATATTCACCTATACATTCATGTTTATAGTTAGGAAAGCAATAGATACAGGAACACTTTATATTTCAATAATGATTATTACAGTTATTTCAATGTTTCCTCAAGCGTTATTAAATGCATCTTTACCTATCAGTATCAGAGAAAAAACAGATGAAATATCTAGTAGTTTAAGACTCGGAATAGCGATTTCAGGATTTTTATGCATTTCATTATTACCAGTCTCAACAGATGTACTTGCAATTTTAAACCAAAACCTAACATATGGAGAGGAAACGCTAAATATATTAATCCTATCAGTGCCATTTATGGTCGGCCTAACAACCTACTTAATGAAGTGGAATAAAGAGCTCAAGATAAAAAATATCATAATAGTGGGTTTTACAAGACTACTTACTCTGCTAGTCTTATTAGTATTTCTCGCCTCTCACCAAGGCATCATTGGTGCTGCCCTATCGTATCTCGTATCGAACATTATATCATATTTTGTAGCCTACATGGTTGATAAAAAATATCTAAAAGCAATTATATTTACATCAATATTTTTAATGATCGAGTATCTTATGAATCACGTCATATCATTAAAAATGCTTATACCGATTATTATAGCCATATACGCATTATTGATCTTTAGATTAAAAATTATTAACATAGCCGAAGCAAAATTGTTCAAAAATATAGTAAAGGAAATAATTAAAAACTTATAAAACTGAGATCATAATCATTTTAGTTAATCATGATTAAAAACAATAAATAACCAATTATCGATTTATATGAAAACAAAAACAGTTTGCGGGACATGGAATTGAACGACGAGAGGGCTCTGGTATCTATTATTATACCGACATATAATTCTGCAAAAACCTTACCTAGATGTTTAGAATCTATCAAGAAACAAAGCTATAAAAATATAGAAATAATCATTGTTGATAATTTTAGTAATGATAATACTGTGGAAATCGCTAAACGTTATGATGCAAGGGTTGTACAAGTAAAGAGTGAGAGGACTAAGGCTAAAAACATAGGTCTAAGACTGGCTAATGGTAAGTATGTATTGTTTATTGATGCAGATATGGAATTAACCCCTCGAGTAATTGAAGAATGTGTACAAGTAATTAACACTAGTTCTAAAATAGCCGGAATAATAATTCCGGAAAGAAGTGTTGGGAATAATTATTGGTCTAAAGTAAGGGACTACGAGAGAAGTTTCTATATAGGCACACCCATAGAGTCACCAAGATTCTTTCTAAGAGAAATAGCACTAAAAGTAGGAGGATATGATGAAGACTTAATTTTTTACGAAGAGGCTACTTTACCATACAAGATAGAACAATTAGGATATTATACAAGAGCTAGAATCAAGTCTTATATTATTCATCATGAGGAAGACTTTGAATTAGCAAAATGGATCAGGAAGAAGTTTTATTACGGTAAAACATTAAAAAATTACTGTAACAAATATAAAAACAAGTATGAGTTTTATGTATCTTTTCAAGTAAAGCCTTCCTATAGGCTTGCTTTATTTATTAGAAATAAAAGATTTTGGACAAACTTAAATTACTCATTAGGTCTAATATATCTAAAATTCTTAGAATTTATCTCGATAAAACTAGGAGAGCTATCTAGCGTAAATCTATGATTTAGTTAAATACTCTATGGAGAAAAATTTGGGATAATACTTAGTAGCTTCCACAATCCTATTCCAACTATTGAGATCATGAATAAGAATCTATGAGTAGGTTTTAGTTTCCTTAACCCCTCTCCAGCTAATACATTTATTGGCGTATTTAAAAATATCCTATAAGTCAATATATTCCAGGGAAATATAGCTAGCATATATGAAAGTATTATGCTTAGACCAAATAAGCTCATTATTTTGTCACATATCCCAAATATGCTTAGGAAATAATAGAGTGGATTATTTAATGTACCACCAGTATATACTACGAAGAACCAATTAATGCTACTAATAAAAGATCCACTTAATGAGGCATTCTTTATTACATTTTCATTAATGATTGCTCTATCTATTAGGGCATGCTTGGATAGGAAAAGAATAAACTCAATGATTAGAAATAATGAAAAATACTTTATATGACACCCGATTTCAATACCGCGATACTTTTGCTTAAATAACCTTATAATGACATAAATGCTAAATATAATGAAGTATTGTAGCCATGTCCATTCATGTACAAACATGGTAAGAGCATATAATAAGATGCCTATCAAAAATTTTTTCGTATCATTATTAGTAATGTAAGGCAACGATATATAAGTTAAAGATATTGCTAATAGATTTGCTTGAAATCCGCCATAAATAAATGTAAGAAAGATAGGTGAAAATGGTGTTAATAACAATGCATATTTAGCTGTCTCTTTATTAAACCATTTTGATGCAAGAAAATAAATTGAGTACGAATATAGTATTAGCAAAGGTATATTGTGGTAAATGGCAATAATCTTAGGGTCAAGCTTAGTTATGTACCAGACTATGTATAGTATGGCTAAAAATAATGGTCTGTCACTATGAAGGTAAAATACATTGAAGTTCCCATAAATTAGCTGGTTAAGCCATTTATAATAGTATATCCAGTCAGTATTAATAGGATATTGATTAGGATTAATTGACGGAAAATACGGGATCAAAACTACTATAGAACATATTAACAACCCGAGAGCAACAAATAAGGTGTTGTCTTTATATTTTCTAGTGTCTGGCTTATTAGTTACATTTTCGTTGCTACAAAATGAATAAATATTTTTGAGAAATTTGAAAAGTGATGTTTTTATATTAAAAGGCTTTACTTTACTTATAATTATCGAAACTGCTATTATGAAAGCGGTAAATATGAAGATATAATTTAAACCCCAACCAAGATACCATAATACGATATTTGCATAAATAGGGGAATTTATTTTCATTACAGTGAATCCCAAGATCCTTAATAGTAAATAAATTATTTTCTGAATTTCTAATACTGCGAGCCCGCAAAGAATCGAATACATGAATTCTATTGGATTTTTTAAGTAAAGGAAATAAATTAGTATGATAGCGAATAAATACAGTAGTAGTGAAAATACATAGTTATTAATACTTATTGAGTATATAATGCATACCAATAAAGGTAAAAGAGTTAAGCTTGTTCTCTGTTTTGTTTTTAATAAAATAATCATGATCGATGAGAACAATAGACATAATAATAATATATGATCGTATAGCATTGAGCCTGTAAAAGTAAAAATATCCTTACTGTAAACTGTTACTCTACTAGTAGTAAAGGCTATTTCTACTCCGAAGATATAAGCAAGATCCATTAAAATAATAATAGTTGCCAATCCGTATACAGAGTATATTAGGTGTTTGATAACTCTGTCGGGATTCATTTATAATGTTTCACCCTCTTTCCTCTTATCATCCCTCTTATCATCTTGGAAATTTAATAAAGATAATAATTGTATTGCAATAACATTTTAATACTTAACCTCCAGAATATAATATATGATTAAATCATTTATTAGTAAAGAGAATGGGTGTGAAATATGGAAAACATGCGAGACAATATCGCAATTATTATGTTATTAGCTGTAGCTGGTGCCATGATTGGAATTACTTATGCCTTACCTTCTTCGAATATCTCGCTTCCCGTGTTTGATGTAAATGACCAATATTATTACTACTATGGGACAACGACTTCAATACCTACAACTACAACCACTACAACAACTACACCCTCGATAACTACAACGACGAGGACCGTTACAACAACAGAAACCGTTACAATAACAAAGACACAAACAACAACAGTAACTGAAACGACAACTGAAACAACCACTAAGACAACAACTGCTACAACTACTGCTACCTCGACCGTGACAGAGACAGAAACAACTACTTTGACCACTACGAAAACAGAGACAGCAACGGAGACACAAACAATAACAGAAACATCGACAGTGACTAAGCCAACTACAGTAACGGCCACACACACAGTCACGGAAACAACCACAAAACCTATAACAACTACTAAGACTGAAACAACTACTGAAACAACAACATATAAGACTACAAAAATCAAGCCCGTAACTAAGACTATTACCTATACAACGACATTGGAAAAACCAATTGAAAAAACAACTACAGTTACAGAGACAGCAAAAGAAACAGTAACAACTACTAAGACTGAAACAATTACTAAAGAGAAAACTGAGACTAATTGGCCAGCAACGGTAGGTGTCGGTATCTTAGGATTAGTGATAGGGTTATTATTAATGTACTTTATGTTGAAAAGAAGGATGTGAAACAAGCGGAAAATAAGATCTTTCATATAATTTATACCATATTTCTCTCAATATTTCTCTAACTTATTCATTGTAAGATAGTTCATTAAGGAACGAGAAAAGATTAAAAATTTAAAAATTTTTAATCAGTGATAGGAACTCAGATGCAGTTTTTTCCCATGAAAATTGTTTAGCGTATTCGTAAGCATTTCTCCCTAAATATTTTCTCTTTTCTTCATTTTGAAGTAGATATAGTATACTATTGGCTAGTGTTTCAGCCTTTCTTGTTTTAACTAAAATACCCGTTTTCATATCTTGTATTGCATCTTTCAGTCCCGGAGCATAACAGGCTATTGTTGGCGTCATACAAGCTGCAGCTTCTAATATTGTCTGTCCCCAACCTTCTCTTATCGAAGGATAAACTAATAATTTAGACCTAGCAAGTATTCTCTTCTTTTCATGATCTGATATATTGATCTTAAATACAACTTTTTTTAAACCCAACTTTTCAGATAATCTAACTAATTGTTTAAGATATTTTGGATCAGGCCTTCCAGCAATAATAAGTTTAACACCCTTTTCCTCTTTCTCAACAAAATACCACGCCCTGAGTAAAAGATCTATGTTTTTGTATCGAGTTATCCTACCTACATACGCGACTGCATCTTCTTTTATCTTAGAGTATTTTATACAGTCATTATAGAAATCCCAATTCAATCCATTATAGATAATTCTTATTATATCCTCACTATAGCCTAGGTTTATTAAATCATCTCTGGTACTTGGAGAAACTGTAACTATATATTTTATTTTTCCTTTTTTACTTGCATGAATATACATTCTGTGATATAGTTTTTCAAAAGCCCATCCAATAGGTTCTACTAATTTGTTAAAACTATATCTCCAGCAATCTTTGCATAATTGGTGTATAATCATTATAATTGGTTCTTGTGAATAAAGTGGTGTAAAGAATGGAATGGTATTAACTTCGTCTATGACAATATCTGGTTTCCAATAATTGTTTTTAACCATATTGTATACTTTTTTCGCCTTTAAGTATATAGTGAATCTTTCACCATATCTTAATACTAGATATCCATCTATAATTTCTTTTCGCGAGAGCTCGTTTGTTCTAGATGTTGCCAAGATTATTTCATGTCCTTGTTTTGCCAGTCTTCTTGCTATTTCATGAGTATATATCTCTGCTCCACCTGCTAATGGGTTTTTTATGCATCGCCAATTGTACCATAGAATTCTTAGTGTCTCCATACTTATCAGCCAAAGGGATTATTTTTGGCCATTAAGTATTTTTTGATAATACTTTATAATTCTATATCTATAAGTTATTGCAAGCAAGTCGATCATCATTCTTATGATTTCTTTTATCTTAAATCTGGACGTAAGTTTAATTTTCCATAATGCTGGAACTTCTACTATTTTATATTTTTTCAAAGACGCTAAAACAAGTAATTCTATATCAAAAGCATACCGCTTAATGGTCATGGCCTTTGATATTTCGTCAAGTACATATCGTTTAAATGCTTTAGCTCCTGTTTGTGTATCGTTCATGTTTAAACCTAAGAAGATCTTAGCCATATAATAGAAGGATTTACTTAGAAATCTCCTTGTAGGTGATGCTATTGTTTTTGAATCTGGATGCCATTTTGAAGTTATTACGATATCCACATCATTATTCTTAAGCATATTTACTAATAGTATGATTTGCCGGGGATCAATATCTAGGTCTCCATCGAAGAATACTATGATATCACCACAACTCCTTCTATAACCGTATAGGAGAGCGAATCCCTTCCCCATATTTTTAGGGAGTCTAAATATTTTAATGTGCTTATAGCTACTGAATTTACTTGCGTATACATAAGTATCATCATGACTTCCATCATCAACAACAATTATTTCATAATCGTTATAATGTTTCTTCATAACCTTATCCACAATATTGATCGAATACATAATGTGTTTAGACAACATATATGCTGGCATCACTACAGATACCTTCATATTGTCTCATCCGTAGCTTTTCTGAATTGAATGTTCCTTCTTCATAATCATAATAGTTTAATAAACATATGATTAAAAATTATTTCTATGCACGCCATCTTATAATCTACTTAATTTATTTCAAAGAGAATGAAGAGTACAAGCATTGTTTATAAAGAACTGATCTTAGCCACAATTATGAATATTGGTTCCTTATAATCTACAAACTTTTTGATTATCTGTAAAGAATTGTGAGTTGTTTTTGTTCATTATTAACACTACTAAAAGTATAGTTGGATTCATTATTCTGAACCGCACTATATAATGTTTTTAGTCTTATATTTTCAGTTTGTGTTAATAATAATTTAGTGATGTAGGAGCATTGACGATTTTAAATGGATAGATGTGAGAATATGATAATATTCTTGTTTCATAATATTAAATTCAAATACTGTTCTATCTGGAATAGTTTAATTATATATTGGTTTGATATAAAAAATTGTTATTGTTTTTTGTGTGTTTTTGTTAGTATTGTTATTGTTGTTGTTAGGACTATTGTTGTTAGTGTTGCTATGATTATTGTTAGTGTGTCTGTGTCTGTGTGTTCTGGTGTGTTTGGTACGGTTATTTCTCCTCCTACTTTCATGGGTTGTCCGGATAGGACGAATACTGCTTCATCTCCTGCTAGGTATTCATCCATTGTTATGTTTGCATAAACAATTTTATGATCTTTATCAATCCATGTATTACTACACCTCATATATTCTCCAGCACTAGCATTATAGTAGTAAATACCAAGACTATCCTCAGAGACACCAAGTGCTTCTAGATCATAACCACTATAATTAACAGCTATCGTTATAGGCCAAACAACATTATTGGTATTATCAATATACAATGCATAATAATAACCTATACCATCAATCGATGCATTACCAGTAGGCTCATCATCATATGTAGCTATTGCTGTATATACATAGTCTGTGTCATTTATAGTAATAATAGAATTACCAATGACTATATTCATAAGACCCGGGCCCCATCCAACGCTTCTATAATCCACTACATATGCTACATAACCACCCTTACCAACAGTATAAATAATTCTTGTGGACCAAGGCCACACACCGTATGGAGCATATATGCGATATAAGTGGTCTCTTATGTGGAACCAATAATGTGGATCTATTATTGTTATGTTTTTACCGGCTAATCCATCCTCAATGCCTATGAGTGATAAGTTTAATGCGGCTTCAACATTCTTTGTATTGTAAAATGTTATATTATAGTAAACAGTATTATTATTATACCAATTCCAACTGCCTGACGACATATTATGTATCCCGACGCTCCAAGGAGTCATGTATATTTCGTAGTCTATTGTTCCATCATTATCTATATCCACTCTGAAACTCAATTCATGCCAGTAGTCTAGTCCGTTGTATTTTGTTGTATTTATTTCTTCTGCTAGATCGAATCTTACGAATAAATGTTTATTATCTGTTGCTATGTAGATAGCTGTGAGGTTGAATTCTTGATACGGATTAAGTATTCCATCATCACCATCCACTGCCAACAAGGCATTATCTGGCCAATCACTTGGCTCTCCATCAACAACTATATCCGCATAAGGCACCGTATAATTGGGGAAGTAATTGTCAATAGGGTAATCATCACCATAAGTGTTACCTTCGATACCTTGTATCATTATAGTAGATCCACTAGTTATGTTTAACTTATCTAATGGAATCATCAGAGTCATAGAATAATCGTCTCCTATAACCCATTCGCCACGCCATTCATAACCTAACCAGGTTCCATTACTAGCATAATAATTAATCCATAGATCTGTCCAATTACCCCACTCATAACGTCTGTACCATGAGCCAATAGAAACCTCGTAGCCATCACAAGGAGTTCCTGCGCCCGATCCTGTTTTTCTATTATTATCCAGATCTAGGCGGAAGCCTAAATACCTACCAATATCATATGACACCGGAGTTCCTGAAGGGAATGGCTTGTTCCATATAGCTTTAATAATTAGGTGCGTGCCATTGTCAGTTACTGTTACATTGTCTAGATCTATATATGTTCCAGTCTCTATTCTATCATATGCTATCACAGGATTAGATATATTCGTATCAGTAATTACCACCATCGCCACAGTATTAAGTAATAATAATAATGATACAAGAACTGGAAAGAGATGCTTCCTCACCATATCATCCTACACCCTCAATCAATTAACCTGGCTAATTCAAAATTAGAATTTATATATGTGATATAATATAAGTTTATATCTATGCCTAGGTGTTTTATTCACACTTCTTCACCTCAATGCTAGCTAAACCAGGATATTATGAGCAATATAAGGGAACTTGGACCAAACCAGTTCCGCGTGGTTGCCCGTGCTTTATCTTTTGGTGACTATGGGTATTTTAGTATCTTGCACGGGGCTTCTCCCTCAGCCACTTCATGTGGTTCGGTGGTTCATCGAGGGGCTACATTGACCGCCACCACTTGGGCGGTCTTACGGGTTGTGGGGGGATGCCGTCATCGGCAAGAGCCTGATGGCTTCATTATCCAAACCTCATAACATCATCTTTGTTTACCCCCATTATTTGTTCTCATAGAAAAGAAACATAAATATAGAGACCCCGAAATTCCCAAAACACCCCAAGTACCCAAACAAGCGAATAGTCTACTAGCGTTAAAACAAGTATAGTTGTGTGGAGATCGTTTTGAAACCATGGATTTTGTGATTAAGTTTTTTGTCCTTTGATAACTATTATTGTGTCTTGTTTTTCTGGTTTTGTTTCTGGGCTTGGTGTTATAGTATATGTTTTGTCGGGTTTTATTATGGCTATTATCTTGTAGTTATGTTTTTTGTCTTTTTGGTTTAGTTCTTCTTCGATTTCTCTTATTGTTTTCCCATGGTGTTTTTCTGTTATCTTTATTTCTACAAGGTCTCCTTTTCCTCGGGCTGATATTATGTCTGTTAGTATTGTTAGTACTCCTGGTTCGAAGAGTGCTGATGCTATTGTTCTTCCAAGTATTCTTGTTGAGACTACGTGTTTGGCTCCTGCTTCTCTTAGTAGTTGTTCTGTCTTGGCGTGTTTTACTACTGCGTGTATTTCTGCTTCTTTGTTTATGGAGCGTATTAGTAGTGTTAGGTATAGTGCTTTGCTGTCATCGCTGAGGCAGAGGAATATGTGTTTTGCTTTCTCGACACCTGCTTTCCTTAATACATCTTCTGATCCAGGGTCTCCTACTACATAGTCTATGTCTAGTGCTTTTCTTGGTTGTTGTGGTGTTACGAATCCAATGTTTTCCAAATAGTTGTTTAGTCTGAGTTCATCTATGAGTTCATAGCATGTGTCTGTGTCTCCTATGACTAGTATCTCCTTGTTTTTCAGAGGTGCCATTCCTAGACTCCTCCTAATACTAAGTGATAAGAACCAATCAGCTATAACTGATATGGTTAGAGTATATGCTATGATACCCATTATTGCGGCGAATCCTGCGACGATCCACCCCAGTCCTCTTATAGGTGTAACGTCTCCGTATCCTATTGTTGCCATCGTTATGAGACTCCAGTATAGAGCTGTATAGATATCAACATCTTCTCTTCCAGCAACTATGTGTTCGCTATAATAGAATAGTAAAGCATTAACAATCCACATCGAGACAAAGAATAATACTACATAAAAGGCTTTCTTCCTCGTAATTCTTCTCCAAATACTTCTCCGTAGTAATCTATAAATTATATGTATCGGCAACCAGTGATCCCCTTTCCCCACACACTCTACGTCTCCATCATATCTCTAAGTGATTAGTGAAGAGAATTTACTCTATAGATAATAACATAATGAATACTATAAAATAATATTTAAGTTCTCTGGATCAAGTTTAATAACCAGTAACGCCTAAGGATCAAATGAATAAATAATTACGTGGTGGGGGATCGCTGTGAGCGAGAAGAAAACAGCCAAGGAGATAATTCTCGAAGTATTAAAGAAGGAGAAGAGACCACTAACTCCTAAGGAGATCCAGAAGCTTACCGGGCTAAACTACAATACTATCCGTGGAAGACTCCAAGACCTTAAGAAAGCTGGCTTGGTTGTTAGAACTGATAAGGGATGGATCTATAAGGAATACGCCAAGTAAGACAGTAATAAGTGGATTGTGATGAATTAAAACCTTTTTTCCACACTATTCCTACAAAATTCCTCATAGCTAAACGTATCTTATGTTATGCTTGAGAGTGATGGTCCGAGAATTGTTCCTATGAAGTAATTTGTTACATACGTGCTAACATACATTCCGAGACCTGTTAGTAATAACATTACTCCTAAGTAGTAGAAAACAGCATATCTCGAGCCAGGATTTACTGCTGTTAAAGTAATAGTGTTTGCAAAAGTGATTATTACGAGCATAATGTTTGTTAGAAGTGATACATCCTCTTCTCTAATATTGAAGAATTTGAATAGATCAGCAAATTCTGGTGGGACTTGGACAGCGAAGTGAGTTATTATACTTGAGAATATAGTCACGAAATTTGTGATAAGCATTAATATCAATATTGTCGCTATGTGCATTATGTAAAGTGTTGCCTCGAACGTTTTGAAGACCTGTGCATAGTTAATTCTTAATCTATAAAGCTCGTTTATGTGGTTTGAAAGCATTGCACCCGCTTCTCTAGTATTTCCACCAGCTTCTATAGTGTCAATGAATATGTGACTACTCCTTGAGATGAATTCACTACAAGATTCTTCAGCGAAATATTTCCACGCAATCCTTGGATCAATCCTATTAACAAGTCTTACATAAAATCTTCTTAAGAGATTCTTTAATTTACCTAGCTCAGCTATAAGTAGAGGCTTTAATGCCTCAATCAGGCTTGGGACAACGCTTAAGTGTTCACCATAGCTTCTAATAAAGGCTGGGAAAAACATATCGTATTCATTTATTCTTCCTTCATGGATCTTTATAAGTATACCTATAGGTAACATGACTAGTCCGGAGAATATTAAGTACTTTGAAACTTCTTCAACGTCTAAGATCTTCATCGTATAAGATAAATAGACTATTACAAAAGCAAAGACAAGAGACGACAATATTCCTCCAATACTTATGATCCTTACAATTAATGGTTTATGTTGGGGTTTGGCTTCGAATAAGGGTTTTCTCACAAATGCTCTCAATAAGATGGCCATTCCTGATAACGTGACTCCAGTAGCTATCATTGATGTAACCATCATCTTCTGTATTCCACCAAAGATCATGCCTAAGAGGATGAGATTAGCTTGCATAAAGACTAATGCTCCCAAGAGGGTAACATATATTCCCAGAACAACTCTGAGCGACTCGATTAGTCTATTATATGCAGATAAGTATTCACTAAACAATGTATTATACTCAATTCTCAAGTATTCTTTTATATCACCACCTGTAGCGACAATGGCTGATAGTCTCTGTAAAAACATTTCATCAACCTTATACTTTACTTCACGCGATACAAGTCTTAGTGCTTCCGGAGCACTGTATCCCCATTGCCCTATCAGTCCTTGAAGCTTCTTAAACAAGTTTTGATAGTACTTGCTGTAGAGGGGAGTTTCACCAATGTATTTAAACATGAGTGTTAGAGGAGGATTTCCCGTGACAAGACATCTTAAGTGTATTAGGATAAAAGTTAGATCGTCTGGGACGGGGATTATTCCAAGCCTCTTGATTGCCTTATAATAATAGATGAAAAGAAATGAGACAAAAATAACAGTAACTCCTACAATTATGGCGGGATAGAATGGCAAGTATTTTGAGGCGAGATATACAACAATAGTATCAAAGATTACAACAGCTATAGTTACCCATTTATGAGTAATTGCTCTCTCAATAAAGGGGTGGATAAGTTCTTTTACTCTATTAATACTTCTTACCCTACTAGGCATTTTTGCACCTTCAGATTTATGTTAATAGATCTCCTCGTAGAAGCCTCTTGTATGCCTCTTCTAGTCCTAATTCATATGTTTTCACAATTGCTTTGTATACATCATAGTAGTTAACAATATTTTTATCCGCTAGGGCTCGCAAGAACTTTGCTCTGAGATCCAGCTCCTCATATATCAGCTTTATATTCTTCCTAGAAATACCTCTCATCACAGCTATCTTTTCCTCCAGTAGATAACTAGCTCCCCTACCAGCAAATCTATGAGTATCAGTTGTGGGGTCCCAAGTGAAGACTGGAACAGCCGCTATGGAATCCGTAGTCGGGTCATAACCTATAATCTCATAGACAGAAATCATCCTACGCACAAGTAATCCAGTCTTACTATAAACAGATGATTGGAACCATGCAATATTCAAGTTATCAAGATTAGTCTTAGGCACTTGGATCGGATAATTCGTAAGCCTCTGCAAAAGCCTCTCAAGATTAGCAGCATGAAAAGTAGCCATAACAGGGTGACCAGTATTGTGTAGTGCTACTGGAATGTCTCCGCCTATAAATAGTTCGGTTTCAGGTACAGAAACATCGTATACATAGCCATGGTATTTCTCTTTTCTCACGTCTATTATTTCTAAAAACGCTATATCGCTCTCTAAGATAATTTTCAACCTATTAAGGATCTCTTTAGAATCTTCATCAAGTGTTTCTATATATCTTTCTATAAATGCTATAATTTTCCTAGCTGTTTTTCTCGAAATATATCTTTGCTTTCCACTCCTATACCTACGTACAACATAAGTTAATTCGAATGGCAGCTTTGAATCTAGATCATTTGACTCCAGTATACGTATTATTGGTTTTAACGGGATCCTATCACTCCAAGATCTTATTCTACGTTTATTGAATAACCTAATATGTATATCATAGTATTTCCCATATTTTTTATCACGTATTACAAACATTTTTGACTCAAAACCAGCTAGCCTAGCCAACCATACTAATTGTTTTGCCAAATACTTGTTCTTAGTAGTATACACTACGATTCCTTCACGAATACTTGTTCTCCTAGCATCAGCTAGATATCCCTTAAAGAACTCTTCTATAACGTCACTGGGAGAGTTCCATAGAATCGAAGGTATGTGTTTTTCTTCAAGTTTCGAGCCAATAAGTGATGCAATAGTGTATGCTAGAGGTGCATTATAGACTCTAATTATGTCGTAGCTTTTCCTATTTCTAATTGATACATTGGCTCCTAGTTCTTTAGCAATATTTACTACTTTTTCTATTATCCATTGCTCGTTCTTACCCA
>JAMOPC010000362.1 GCA_027064845.1 Desulfurococcales archaeon
TGTTATTGGAGGAGCTGTTATAGGAGTTGTTTCTGCACTAGTATCTATTTATCTATATATGAGAATAAGTGATCCTTCCAAGTATTTATTAGCTGTAAGTGTTCCTTCTCTGTTAATGTCTTTAATTTCTTCTTATAAAATGCCTGATTATAAGGATTCTCCTCTGCTACTAGGACTATCATTGGGCCTCATATTAGCGGGTATTTACATGACGCATTATAGGGGAGATTATTTGTATAGGAAAGAAAACATCTACAGAGTAGCAATACTCGTGATAAGCTTTGCAGGTCTCTTATTAACTCTTGTCTTTGAGTCAACAAATTATTTCCCAATGATCTTACTTAGTGGTTTATTATTTGGATTAATAGTTCTCTTATCAAGACCCCTAATGGATAGGATACTTAGGAAGAAAATGGCGCCGGGGGCGGGATTCGAACCCGCGCACCCCTCCACGGGGCAGTAGGTCTCTCGGAATACTTCTTAGCCGGAAAAACATGTTTTTCTACGGAGGGGTCTCGAGCCTACCCCCTTAGGCCGCTCGGGCACCCCGGCTCTTCATTATTAATCGTTATTGTTTGGGGGTGTTTATTGTTTTTCTTCTTCTTTCAGTGCTTCCATTAATTCTTTTTCTTCTCTTGATAACTCGCTTGGTGTCAGTTTTTTCTTCTTTGCTTCCTCTATAGCTTTCTTGACCTCGCTCGATAATTCCTCATAGCTGGGTATTTTGCCTAGTATTTTCTCCGGTTCTCCTATTAGTTTAACGAGTTTCTCAATATCTACTTCTGGTACTTGTGGCTCCTTTACTCCTTTTCCAAGATATGCTGATAGTGCTTCAACTAGTCTGGATACCTCGAATGGTAGGATTATCTTTGTTGCTTTACCATCAGCCATGGCTTTGAGTGTTTCAAGACTCATAGCTGTTAATGCATGGCTATGCAGACTTGCTGCTCCTAGACTAAGTATTCTGAGCCTCTGTGCTTCGCCCTGTGCCTTGAGTATAGTTGCTAGTCTTTCACCCTCAGCTCTAAGTATCTTAGCCATTCTCTCGCCTTCCGCTCTAAGTATCTGTGCTGTTTTCTCGCCTTCTGCTCGGAGTATTGCTGCTCTTTTCTCACCATCGGCTCTAAGTATTGCTGCTCTACGCTCTCTCTCAGCACTTGTTTGTTCCTCCATAGCTTTTTTGACGCGTGGACTAGGTTCAACCTCTCTTATCTCAACCGTCTCTACACGAACACCCCATTTATCAGTTGCTTCATCAAGTATTTTTCTAAGCTTAGCGTTTAGAGCCGCTCTATTGTATAATATCTCATCTAGCTCCATATCACCTATAACGCTACGAAGCGTTGTTTGTGCTAATGCGATTATTGCTGCTCTGTAATCTGTTACTTCGAAGAAGGCTTTCTTGGGATCAATTACTCTGAAGTAAACTATTGCATCAACGCTGACAGGGCTATTGTCTTTAGTGATAACGTCCTGTCGTGGAACATCCACTACTTGTGTACGAAGGTCCATTCTATGAACAACACTTATGAATGGTGGAACCCAATGAACACCTGGCTTCAGTATTCCAACGAATTTTCCTAGCCTAATATATATTCCTACTTCGTATGGTTTGATAACAACTATACCCCGAGCTATAATGTATACAATTATAGCAGTTAGGAGAATAAGGAGGATAATTGTAATAGGATCAATCATTACCTATACCAC
>JAMOPC010000363.1 GCA_027064845.1 Desulfurococcales archaeon
GAAATGTATCAATTAATGCACCATAACCTCTATCACGTACTGCGAATAATCTGTATTTTAGCTTCTTACCATTAATAGGTCTACAAAATCCCTGCTTGCCTTTTACTAAATATTCTCTCAATCTACCTGTATTATTTATATGTACAAGAACATCTTCGTTGCCTATGCGTGTTTTAACAACGAATCTATTAATTCTTTCAATAATAGTGCACGACACATATTCAATATTAGAGATTACTGTCTTCAATACTAATCACTATAATATTATCGATTATTCTTCAAAACTTTTATAAAATATTTAATAATTTGTTTTCTCCAAACAATCAATATTCCAAGAAGTATTAATTGTCCGAAATCTATGCTTATAGAGTTGCCTCTTGATGTAGTTTCTACGACAAGTATTGGATACAATGTGATGTTCTCGAATCTAGTCATATACCAGAGTACATAATAATGCATTATTAGTGTAAATAAACCAGCTATTGTAAAGAATAATCTAGCATATATATTCCGACTCTCAAATAATGAAACAATTACAAGCAACATTACCAGCAATATGCATAACATTTCCTCAATTAAATAAACATTATTGATAACAGTTTCTGGCACAATATAATAAGGTATAAATTCGAACAATTTATGAACACCATGTTTATAGCTAAAGATTCCATATCTAAATCTCTTGTTTTACTGTGCATTTAATACTATATCATAGTATTTAAAGAATTATAATCGAAGCTTGAATAATTTTATTTGGTGAGCTGTGTTGAAGGCCATGGTACTATATGAACTATCCTCCATAGAAAAGAAGCCGTTGAAGCTATCAGAAGTTGAGGTCAGAGAGCCAAAAGATAACGAGGTATTGATAAAAATAAGATGCTGTGGTGTCTGTAGAACAGATCTTCACATAGTTGAGGGAGAATTAGAGCCTGTAAAACTCCCATTGATTCCGGGCCATCAAGTCGTTGGTATCATCAAAGAAGTAGGGAAAAATGTTGATAATGTCAGCGTTGGGGATAGAGTAGGTGTTGCATGGATTTATTGGGCTTGTGGAGAATGCAAGTATTGTAGAAGAGGGCTTGAGAATCTTTGTGATAAAGCATTATTCACAGGATATAGTGTTGATGGAGGATATGCCGAATACATGATTGCTCACAAGGATTTTGTTTACAAAATGCCTAAAACACACGATGATTATCATGCAGCACCTTTACTATGTGCAGGTGCCGTGGGATATAGAGCTCTTAAGCTCACAGGTTTAGCGGAAAGAAAAGACGGTGTGCTCGGCTTATTTGGATTTGGAGCATCAGCACACCTCATCTTACAAGCCGCTAAATATCTTGGATTAAAAGTATATGTATTCACTCATTCACCGTGGAAAATAGAACACGCTTACAGACTGGGAGCCGACTGGGCTGGAAAAACAGAAGAAAACCCACCTGAAAAACTAGATGCTGCAATAGTATATGCGCCTGTTTCATGGGTTTTTATCGAAGCTCTCAAGAAACTTGATAAAGGCGGAAGGGTGGTTCTTGGAGAAATATATATGACGCCTATAGAGAAACTTGATTATAAGCTCATATGGTATGAGAGAGAAATAAAAACAACAGCTAATGTTACGAGAAAAGATGTACAAGAGTTTCTGGAACTCGCCGAGAAAGCAAATATTCAACCGGAGATCAAAATATATGACTTAGTAGATG
>JAMOPC010000364.1 GCA_027064845.1 Desulfurococcales archaeon
GAAATGTATCAATTAATGCACCATAACCTCTATCACGTACTGCGAATAATCTGTATTTTAGCTTCTTACCATTAATAGGTCTACAAAATCCCTGCTTGCCTTTTACTAAATATTCTCTCAATCTACCAGTATTATTTATATGTACAAGAACATCTTCGTTGCCTATACGTGTTTTAACAACGAATCTATTAATTCTTTCAATAATAGTGCATGGCACATATTCAATATTAGAAATTATTATCTTCAATACTAATCACTGTAATATTATTGACTTTTTTTCAAAACTTTTATAAAATATTTAACAATTTGTTTTCTCCAAACAATCAATATTCCAAGAAGTATTAATTGTCCAAAATCTATACTTATAGAGCTACCTCTCGATGTAGTTTCTACGACAAGTATTGGATATAATGTGATGTTCTCGAATCTAGTCATATACCAGAATACATAATAATGCATTATTAGTGTGAGTAAACCAGTTATTGTGAAAAATACTCTAATATATATGTTCCGACTCTCAAATAATGAAACAATTACAAGTAACATTATTAGCAATATGCATAACATTTCCTCGATCAAATAAATATTATTAATAACAGTTTCTGGCACAATATAATAGAATACAAATTCGATCAATTTATTAACACCATGTTTATCATTAAAGATTCCGTATCTAAATCTCTTGTTTTACTGTGCATTTAATACTATATCATAGTATTTAAAGAATTATAATCAAAGCTTGGATAATTTTATTTGGTGAATTGCGTTGAAAGCCATGGTATTATATGAACCATCCCCTATAGAAAAGAAACCATTGAAGTTATCAGATATTGATGTCAGGGAGCCCGGAGATAACGAAGTATTGATAAAAATAAAATGTTGCGGTGTTTGTAGAACCGATCTTCATATAGTTGAGGGAGAATTAGAACCTATAAAACTCCCATTAATTCCGGGCCATCAAGTCGTTGGTATAATCAAAGAAGTAGGGAAAAATGTTGATAATGTTAGCGTTGGGGATAGAGTAGGTGTTGCATGGATTTATTGGGCTTGTGGAGAATGCAAATATTGTAGAAGAGGACTTGAGAACCTTTGTGATAAAGCATTATTCACCGGATACAGTGTTGACGGCGGATACGCCGAATACATGATTGCTCATAAGGATTTTGTTTACAAAATGCCCAAAACACATGATGATTGTCATGCAGCACCGCTACTATGTGCAGGTGCTGTAGGGTATAGAGCTCTTAAGCTCACAGGTTTAGTAGAAAGAAGAGAAGGTGTGCTCGGCTTATTCGGATTCGGAGCATCAGCACACCTTATCTTACAAGCCGCTAAATATCTTGGATTAAAGGTATATGTATTCACTCATTCACCGTGGAAAATAGAGCATGCTTACAGACTGGGAGCTGACTGGGCTGGAAAAACGGAAGAAAACCCACCTGAAAAACTAGATGCCGCAATAGTATATGCGCCTGTTTCATGGGTTTTTATTGAAGCTCTCAAGAAACTTGATAAAGGCGGAAGGGTGGTTCTTGGAGAAATATATATGACGCCTATAGAGAAACTTGATTATAAACTCATATGGTATGAGAGAGAAATAAAAACAACAGCTAATGTTACGAGAAAAGATGTACAAGAGTTTCTGGAACTCGCCGAGAAAGCAAATATTCAACCGGAGATCAAAATATATGACTTAGTAGATG
>JAMOPC010000365.1 GCA_027064845.1 Desulfurococcales archaeon
CATCGTATTTATCAGGGCTATATACTGGTGTCTGGCTATTACCGAGTCTGAACCTAGCATACTCTATGCCAGTTATCTTAGTATCAGTTGGATGACGAGCTCTATTAGAAGATGTTCTAACATAGTTCTTGAGAGTCCTATTAGTCCCGCTAAGATTAGTTATTACAAAATCGCTTTGAGACACTACACTAGCTATGATCCTATACAGGTTTCTAACAGGCTTAAGATTGAGATTGATAGGGCTGGACACTACCATTCACCTCTGTTGTAAGCTCTATTTTACTACTTATTGCTTGAGGAATTAAATAAGCTTTCTCATCAACTATACCAATGGCTACTTCATGGTCTTCCCAATAATATATTACATCGGTTATATGTTCCTCAACAACATCCTTGACTATCGCATATATGCTTTCACGGTCAAGACTAACTCCTCCACTACTACTCGTATTAACGCTCATTTTCTCTACTAGCTTGAGAACAAAAATTAGTTCAATAAGCTTATCTAGTTCCATACTTTATATCCTCCCTCAATTTTTCAATGCTTTCCCTAAGATTGTTTATTGCCTTTGTAAGGTTATCAAGTTTACTGTTAAGCTTAGCAGTTATAAAGTAGACAAGATATACTGCAATGAAACCAGATATACCATATTGTAAAAAAACATTAGGATCTATTTCCATTACTTCTCCCTCAACCTCCTAGTCATTTCCCTCAACGAATCAATAATATCTCTGATTATATTGAACTTGAACACCAGTATGTATGTCGCTATTATACCAGCTACTCCACCAACTATCCATTGCCAATTACCCATGAAGAAATCAACGACTCTGTCCCACCAGCTCTTCTTCTTATCCTCATATTTCTGATTAGTATTATCTTCTTCTTTCTTTGGTGGATTCTTTATAGCTTCATTGGTATATCTAACACCAGCTATAATGTTCAATACATGTTTAATCAATTCAGCTTTCTGCTCTGGACTTAATGTTTTATCCTCCTTTATACTCTTAAATGCCTCCTTTCCTAATTGTAGTGCTGTTTTTTCGTTCTCTGCTTTTATAAGATTTGCTTGTGCGTTTAGCTTAGCCGCTTCACTATAATTTAGCTGACTTACTCCCCAACTATAGGCTAACCAACCAACTAGTGTAGCTATGCCTATTCCTATCAATACTCCGACACCAAAGTTAGCATATATGTATAGTTTCCTGCCATTACTAAACACTATTTCCAATACTGGGAAATACGCCCAGTCGCTCAAGCTCTCATTTACAAATACTACTGGAAAACTCATCCTCAACGTGCCGTCAGAGTTGTATTCATTATAGTATCCTAGGATGCCTATAAGCTCTCCATTACTAGGCTTAACTATGTAGTACTTACTCGTGTTCTTTACATGTACAACTCTTATCATGAAGTAATCTTGATCTACTTTGTATATTGCATACATTGGTTCACGGGTAGGGTTAGGTGCTGTTTGACTCTCTTCAAACACAACATGTGTCCAGTTTGCTTTACTATTTATATCATCGTATACGATTGCTTGTTTCCAGTACAGAAACTTTCTTTCAATACCATATTTATTACCTACTGGATCTTCAACAACTGCAAAGCTATCAGTACTCTCCCTTGACTGTGTCAATAAGCTACCTATATACTGAATTGGTACGCCTACATATAGCTTTCCCATAGTATCACCTATAGAATATTTTATCTACTATGTTTTTTAAATATTTTATTCCAGCCTCAAAACCATATCTATCAAGGCATTCCTTAGCTCTTTTTCTAGCGATTTCCCGATAGAATTTAATGTTATTAACTATGTCTATCAGCTTAAATTTGAGATCAAGTAGGTCAATATCCCATCCTAGCCCGACATGTATGTCGCTTTTATAGAAGCAGTATTCATGTTTACAACCAATAGGTGTTGTTATTAGGTCTTCATACTCCATATAGCAACCACATACTGGTGCAACTGTTATTACTCCCCTAGCTATGCTTTCCAATGCATGCAATTCAAAACCACCAGCTCTAGAAATGCTTATATGGACATCTACGCTATCATACAAATCGATCAGGTCGTCTATTTCTATGAATCCAGCTATATCAATTGCATCAGTAGTCCATAACAGTCCTAGGAAATGATCCTTTGCATAGCCTCTCTTTATTATAAGCTTTATATTCATATTATGGTTATCCTTGAGATCCATTATTGCTTCATATACTTTACCAGCGTTCTTCCTACTACCAGAGTGATTCAAGAAGTATAGTATCCCGATCCATTTCTCTTTCTGCTTAACAAGTCTAAGCCACTTAATTATACTATTTTTTGGATCTCTAACTGGTCTATTGTATTCCATTGGTAAGAAATGAGGCAGCAGCAACACATTATCTAGTCCCAGCAAGTATTTTGCAACATATACACAATACCTACTCGGCACTAGTAAGTAGTCAATACTATTTACTAGCCTAAGATACTTGTATGGTATATTCGTAGTCTCAACTACATCAACACCTATTATTTTATCAGCTTTTATCTTGTTTACATATTTCTCGTTATAGAACAATGGATGAACTATGACTATCTCATCTTCTATGATACTGTTTGTTTTTCTAAGTCTTGACTCGCTTACCTCCTTTACATCAAATCCTAGTATCCTTAACATTTTTATATATGTTCTAGCTACAAAGGTGAAACTACTATTGATTCCCTTTGGATAAATATATGTTATCATTTCATAGCACCATATATGTACGACAGTAGATATGCTTGTATACTATTAATATCAATTGGCTTATCGTTTAACACATTTATACAATCCTTCAGACACATCATATTATTTATATGCATAAAGAAGTTAATTACATCAACATCATTGAACATATAATCAAGCTTGTCCATAAACTCATTCGCTAATTTATCATCAATAACTGCAATCATATAATAATTTAATAGGTCATCGATTTCTTGGTTCTTAAGTATTCTTTGCATCATTTTCAGTTTTATTATTTCCTTCAGAGGACATACAGGTATTCTTATGACTACGAACACCATTGCTTACCACCTAAGAAGAGTATATATGAAAAAAAGAATTTATGTTTTTACATTAATTGTTTAGAATGCTATGTTTAGCTAGCTACTGTTCCGAATGCTTGGCTAAGAGCATTTATCATTTGTAGGTTTACAACTAGTTCAATGACTTTGTCAATCGCTGGAGGTGGTGGTGTCTCTCCTCTTAACACGGCTAATACTCTTTTGATTGAGTCCATCTGTATCATCAGGTCTAACACGCTCTCAAGATCCTTGAATTCTGGAGGTAATGTGAGGCTACCCTTGATACTCTCATATATTTTCTGTGTTAGCATTGCATCTACTAGTGCGTCAATCGGTATCTCTTCCCCGCTGAAGATAGACTTTATGATTAATGGTTGCATTAATTGGGATATATCTATACCTAGCTCGACCATTTATACCACCTACTCACCACATATAGATTTTCTTATTTCGTATAATAATTGTAGTTTAAGGTTCTTTTTAAGTTTTTCTACTTCATTAGTTTCGTTTAGAAGGCTTTGCTCTAGTTCATTTATTTGTTTCTGTATCTTTTCGCATTGTTTTAACATCATTTCCTTCATTTTAAGTTCTACGAGCTTGTTTAAGATCTGGTCTATTGGCATTGTTATGCACCTATTAATAGAATATGAGGAAGAGGTATAAAAAATTGTTTATATTTAAGTTTTTCGGTCTTGATCAATACTTTGTTTATCTCCTAGCCCTTGTTGTCTCTATGGTTTCCATTTTTGCTTTCTTACCAAGTATATAATCTGCATTAACATATACTGCTCTAGCTATTTTTTCTCCTTCGCCAGCTCCTATTCCAAGTTCTTCTCCGAGTGCTCTTCCAACTGCTATTACTGTTTTCTCGTTGTGTCCACCATATACGAAGCTAAATACTCTTGTAGCTACAGTCCAGTATGCTTGCCAATGTCCCTTGGGGATCTTTACATTTGTCCTTAATACTTCTGCTAATCTTCTAGCATATTCTCCGAATGGTCTGCTTTCATGTTTTCTAGTTATTGATAATGTAGCGTCTGTTACTTCTTCCTTAGTTAATTTCCAATCATCTGGAACTAGTATTTGGAATCCTTTAGGCATATATACACACCCCCTTACTCCCCTAGGGATTCCCTAGGGATTATTTTATAAAGTCTAGTTAATAAACTTTATTGAGGGATTAACAATGAAGAAGCTGATCAAATACATACTTTACAACTTGACAAAAAGAATTAGGAAAAGAACAGAGTTCTGGATAATATGGCTAATATTGGGATTATTGATAGACGAATATATAAAGGAAGGCTACTTGTTCAAAGCAGAAGATATATATAATACTAATATAACACATGAAAAAATAATAGTATTCCTAGTAATATTATTAGTAATGTTAATTCTTAAGAAGAAGAGATCATCCTAGTACAACATAGTAGTTCTTTCCTTTTTTCCTAAATACATTGATGTTGTTTTCAACTATTATAAGCTCTTTTAGGTCGCTATACCTTATTATTGTTGGTGATTTATATAGTATAAGCTTATTGTATTTTTTCGCTAATACAAGTGCCCTATATATCATTATTCTTGGATCTACATAAGCTGTTCTATATCTTTGCAATTTCCGAATTTCTACTAGTTTTCCATATCCTCTCCTTATATTGTCCCAGGGAGGATCAACTATTATCAAATCTATACTGTTTATATCAATGTATTTCTCTACGACAAACATTGTATCATTTATAAATATGTCTGGATCTGTTTCCCACTCGTGTTTTTCTATATCAACTCCGATTATGAATAAATTATACTTTTTTCTAACTATTCTATAAAATCTACCAACACCATAGGTTAGGTCAAGTATCTTTATTATTCCCTTATGGTCCGCATATAAAATGTTGAAAATACTATATATTATATTATAGCTTGGTTTATTATGATAAATTAATCTGTACATTTATCTTTGCACCTCTTCTTCTCAAACCTGTATCTGTAAAAGAAGTCTAGAATTTTCCCCTTACATAAGTATCTATGATAACTCCACATTAGCCTTTTGTGATCCTCTCCTAGACAATACAGTATTTCATGGTATATACTGGGATCTATTGGTTTTCTTAGCCTTATCAATACATGTGTATTACCGCTTTTCATTGATTTTTCGTGTCTCCAATATTCTATGTCTAGATCGTATAGTTCACTACAGAATTCTAGTTTTTTCTCGAATACTTTCTTGAACTTGTCTAGCCATATTTCATACAATATATCTATATCAAGTAGTATCTTCTTCATAATTACTCCTCCCTACATACAAAATCACATCTATCCATACAACAATAATAGCTTCCATATTCTTCGCTGTGAAACTCTACGTTTACTACTTCTACTTCTAGCATTCCCTGACTGTATTCATCTATACATTCCTCTACATGTTCCAACAATCTTTGTATTGTCTCGTCCATATCCATTAACATGTCTCGTATTGTTGTGTAATCTACTTTTATGACATCATAGTCATGGGATTCTATGTGTATATTGTTTGTTGGTGAACACCCTTTTCCCTTCCTACATCCACCAGGATAACAACGCTCTACGCTTCCAAATACTTTTATATAAAATTCATTTAGTTTTCGCTTGAACCTTTTTGTTTCCTTGTCTCTTAAAAAACAGTATACTTTTCCTCTTCTTTCGAAACAGAGTATTTCATCCCATGTATCTTCATCAATCACAAAAAAACCCTTTCTTGTTCTATGTATTATGTCTTCTACCGATATGTCGAATATCATTTTTTGCTTACCTCATCTTTTATTTTGTTTATCATTCTTATTTCATTTAATCTGATTGCTAGTAGTTCACCAGTACTTGTCTCTATTAATATGGCTGATTCCGATATGCTTCTAACTATCCCTCTTATCATTATCATTGATCGCATTCCTCTCGGATATACTTCTACTTTGTCGCCTATGCATATAGGTAATATTCTCCATATCTTTATACATGTATGTACTGTTTCTTCGCTCATAATAATCACCTTGTGGAACAATACATGTTATTGACCTTATAGGTTTATTAGGAATGAAAAAAACCTAGTCCATGAATATATAACATACTTTACCATTTATTATTACTCTCTTAGCCTCTACATACTGTACTTCTTCTTTGTCTCCATAGTTCTTTATTGTCGATGATTCATAGTGTCTGCTTGTTATGTATATTGCTTTTACCTTAAATACCTCACCGTTAACGTTCACAAATATATATGGCTTATCCTCTCTAAGATACGATATTCTTACAATCACTTCTTTATCACCAGATACAGTTTTCCACTTAGATCACGCTTATAGTCTAGTTTATAGCCTAGTTTTCTAGCCTTTGCTACTAGCTTTATTCTCTCCTCTACATTAAGCTTTGTTATGTTTACTTCTTTTTTCTCAAGCAAAGTGTTAAGGTATTTGTCTAGATCATGCATTAGTGCTTCACCCAGAAGTTCCTTATTCGGTAAGTTGTTCTTGTTAGTATTATCTTTGTTCTTTCTAGTCCCTCTAATGCTTCTTTTAGCTCTATGTCATTATACATCTTAGCCTCTGGTGTTAGATCATATTGTATTTCTTGTATTGTTTTATAAATGTCTAGTAGTTGTTTGAGTATTCTTATCATTTTCTTGTCCAGGGTGTTCATTATTCTTATCACCTCTGATCATGTGTGGTAATTTGGTTTGTTTTTGTTTTGTTTCTTCTCTATCATTGATATTACTATTCCAATACTGTTCTCCGAGTCTAGCCCTAGTACTATTAGTGTATGTATTATGTCTAACAATAAGCTTCTTACCGCTAGCCTTACTATTGAGTGTATAATGTTCTCTGGCAATTGTATTTCTTGTTTTTCGGATTCTTGTTTTATTAATCTATATGTTTTTATACCGTGCTCGATCATTGTTCTTATTAGATCGTCGATTGTTTTTGATATTTTCTTCTCTGTTTCCTTCAGTATCTTATTGTATTGAGGTTGAATGTCTAGATCCTTCATTTCCTATACCTCCTGTATTGTTTTCTATCATAGGATTTGTTATAGGATCTGTATTGTTTTTGGTAGCTTCCTTGTTGTTGCTGCTGCTCTGTGGTTTTCCTGTGCCAGTACATCATTTTGCTTAGCTTGTCTAGTTTTTCCATTATTTCGGAGTGGTCATTAAATAGATCGGTCAATTGCTCTTCTAGTTTCGTTTGTTTATCTACTATTCCTTGTAATAGCTGTACTATTTTGTTCAGTACTTGGTCTAGGTCTTCGTTTACATAAGTCTCTAGTGTATTGACTGTAGTCCTTATCTGGTCTAGTTCCCATTTGATGTTGTTGTAGTCTTTGCTTATACTGTTTAGTGTTTCCTGTATTTGGTTCTCATTTATTTCTTGTTTCTTCTTAGGCATACTTCATGTTCACCTCCAAGATCTTTTTTTGTGTGCTTGGTAGGAATAAGTGGCTATATATGTATAGGTAGTGTAGTATTGCTTTCTTTATCAATTGTGTCCTTGTTATTCCTAGTTCCTCGGCACAATCATTTAACAGCTTTGCTACTTCTTCTTCTAATCTTAATGTTATATGTACTTTCCTCATATTACCACCTCATGGCAGTAGTTCTGATACATATTCTACCAGGTTTATTAGTTGGTATTTTGTTATGTGTTTGCATTTTTCATGTAATACTCCTAGTGCGGGTTCTTTGTAATAGTATAGATCATCTATTATATGATTACAGATTTGTTCAGCTATTGGGTCTAGCCATTTATATGGGTCTATTATTTTAGGTCTAGGTTTTTGGTTCTGGGTCATGTGTTTCACCTGTATCACATTTGTGTCCTCCCACTAATATAAGTCTTTTGTAATAATCCATGTACAGATCAATCCCACCCTATCTTCTTTATATTATAGTGATGGACCAGTATGCTTATGATGAAGAAGCATACCTGTAAAAGAAGAACAAAGAATAGAAGCTAGAACAACAAGAATAATAAAGACGAAAAATAATTGGTTTTTAAAAAATTATTTATATACACAAATATAGTAGTAAACGTTTTTCCTATACTTCTTAACTGTAAGTAATGCTGGTTTCTTAAACTCTAGCGTTAATAGGTTCATTGTTTCGAGGATTCTGCTTAGTGTTATATAGTCTAATGGTGCATCATATTGTATCCTTATACAAAACTTATTTTTGTCATGGCATACCTCTGGTCTAATCGATAGCGAAGACCATATATTAATGTCTAATACTCCCAGCATTAGTTTATTATTATCGTCATCAATATCTTTTTTAATGTATTTTTCTAAAGTAATACATTTCATTTTTGAACCACCAAAAAGAAAAGTTATACTTTATAATATATGTTTAAAGTAAACCTGTTCGACATTAACATGTCTCGGCATAACTCATACGTAATATCAGTTGTTGTCGTATATTCTACACATGGTTTCTTTTCTTTGTCAATTTCCTCTAGAAGATATTCTATCAATTCTATATCAATTTCATTTGCGTGAATTTTTCCAAGTTCTATTTCATATCCTCCTCTAACTAGAATTAGTTTCCTCATCCTTGTTCTCACCTCACTCTTCTATTATTTTATACCAGTTGTTATTTTCGAATTTGAATACTATTCGGCTTTCATTTCTCCACCTTAATTCGATCTCGTCGGGTAGTTCTTCATCGATCCCAATTATTCTGTTTAATGCCTCTAGGAATTCAAAAAATTCTTCATCATCTAGGTTTATTATTTCGGGTTTTGAGGCTTTGGACATGTGTTTCACCTATAACACAAATGTGTTATCCCACCTATTTAAATTCTTTGGTTTGATTTTTTCTTATTCTTGGTGGGATTGGTTTGTTATAAAACTTTGTACCTTTTGGTGGGATTCGGGGTTTTTTTATATATATTATTATATGTTATTTGTTTTCTTATTATTATTATATATTGGTTTTTGTATGGGTTAGTATATGTAACAATACATAAAGAATTGAAAGCGCTTAGCCCTCTCTACTCTGAGCTCTATCTCTGTATCCGAGGTAACAATACATAAAGAAT
>JAMOPC010000366.1 GCA_027064845.1 Desulfurococcales archaeon
AATGAGAACGGGATCTTCATAGGACAAACGTCTTCACAAGACCCACATTCTACACACTTATCATACATATATGATATCACACTGACCTGCCAGAGAATAGGTGAGATCTTCTTCTCCCAAATAATGATTTCTTTCTCACTCCTGATAGGGCATGCATGCCAACACTCTAAGCACATAATACATCTAGATAATATCTTTTCCAAACCTATACGGTCTAGTTCTTCAAACGACTTAGATCTATATATGCTTGACACCTTATTGATTAATGTGATCATTTGGCTCCTTAAATCCCTACCCTCTTTAGGTGCTTCAACCACTTCTATCAGTCCTTCCTTCTCCATATTATTAAGTATTTCTACCCCCTTCTCACTCATAGGAATCGTGTATGTATATTTTTCGTAACCAGGTAGTAATCCCCAATAACCACAAGCAACATCAACATTCGAGGGCACATGATTAAGGCATCTTCTACATGCTTCCCTCAGTCCAAGACCCTTCGCTCCCTCAACATAATTGATGCTGATCATGTTTCCATTTGTAAGTATTAATTCTATATGGTCTTCAGTATATTTAATGTCCTTAATTTTCGATGGATCGATCCCCATTTCCATTAATCTGCTTTGAAACGTGAAGGGATCAATTAGTCCTCCACAGTTGAGCCCAATCAAGAACATATTTTCTCTCTTAAACATATCCTTGCCAACTAAGTACTCTACAGCTTTTTCTTCACATGGTTTGAGAGTAAGTGCCACTCGTTCATCTGGTTTTACATAGTCTCTTAGAAGCTTTGCTATATTTATGGGTGAAACCGTGAAAGATCCTGCTATATTATATATTTCTTTAGAATCCGTTATGAAGACTGGTTTTCCACTATAAATACTAGATTGCTTAATTGCTATAACAAGATCAACGATTCCTTTATCTAGTAAGTATTTTAAGATACTTGAAACTACTCCTCCACAACAGGCTTTTACGAGAATATTTTTATCAGTGGATCTTATGTAGTAGTGGTGATTTAGTCGAAGCATGATAATCCCTAGAAACATTTGCTACTATTCTTTACTCATACTAATTTCTAGTTAATAAAACAGCTTCATATAGTTACTTATCGTTACTTATATCGAATACCGATATATTTAAAACCAATATATTGAATTCTGATATATCGAAAATCGATATAGGTGATGGGGATGAACCTCAACCCCGTGGTAAGACATGCCACAATATTCATCGTACTTTGGTTGATCATAGCAACTATATCACTTCCACTCTCCATGAAACTAGATACAGTTACAAAATTTAATGCCGAGAGAATGCTACCCAATGGAACTGAAAGCATGACAGCCAACGAAATATTATCCGATATTCTCAGCGAGCATAAAGAAGCAGGATTAGCACAGACATCAATGGCTGTAGATATAGTGATCGTCAAAGGAGTAAATGCAACAAATAAGGAGCTTATAGATTGGGATAAGGATTTAAACGAATCCATCAAGGACTATGTAGAAGACTATTATTCACCATATAGTCTTGTTAGGGAGATTATTGAAGAAGCCAAGCCCGAACTAGAAAATGCCTCAAATAAAATGTATAATGAATTAAACAAGACAATTGAAATGCTGAGTCCACTATATGATCACAGAGATGATCTCGTAGAGTTCATTAATATACTACATGAAATGCTATATCAACTAAAGGA
>JAMOPC010000367.1 GCA_027064845.1 Desulfurococcales archaeon
ATCAATCATTACCTATACCACCAGCTTTAATGATAACTATTTATTAACTTGTTTTTCTTCCTTTAAAGGTTTAACAATCAAATGTACACCCTCAACACCGGTAACAATAACTCTCTTCCCTGGCTCTATGACTACGTCACTAGTAGCACTCCATGTATCGCTATCGATCTTTACCTTCCCCTCAAGACTATAAGGCTTAACAGTTTCAATAACAATTCCGGTCTTCCCTATTAATCCCTCATAACTCTCAGTAACAGGAGGTGATGGAGGAGACAGTTTTCTATAAATCAAATAAGTTAGATAGCCTATTGGAAAAGACAAGAAGAGCATTATCCATGGAACAAAGGGGTTCTCCAGTAACCATGGAAAAGCTGTAAGGATCAAACCATATATTATTAGAATAGTCCCTGGCACAGCTATGAAGAAGCCTGGTGTCGCTATTTCTACTACTATTAGTATAGCACCCAATAATAATAGGATTAAGCCTATGTTTAGCAAAAGATGCTCACCTATGTATTAACTCTCTTGTCACTAACTATATATTCATAAACATGATCATGTCTTCCAAAAACCTCGTATATTTCCTTGTATTGTCTAGCTATCTCGGAGATCATTTCTGATACATACTTGTCTACAAGCATAGTTGATAATGATAAAGGATAGGGCTCATAATAATCAAGACCCCTAATAAGGGAGTAGGCAAAGTGCCAAAGTGTCTTGAGAATTTTCCTCCCCCTAATGATCTCTGCATCGGAACCAGTTGAGTTGAAAGAACAATGTAGAACATATATTTCATCGACACGATAGCTCTTATTATGTTTACTATTAAAAGACTTGATATCAACTATTCTATAACCATGTTTTGTGACTCCAATATATGGTATTTTTACGGAGTATTTTTCCTCAATAATTGGGTCGTATACGAGTATACTTGTACCATTGATAATGTATAATCCATCTTTCCTTACTTCGACAACAGTGTTCTCGGTTGATAACGGGATTGCTTCTTCACTTATAGCGATTGATAAAATAGTGCTTTTACCTGTATGTGGGTATCCCATTAAGAGATATGTTCTTCCATCCTTGTAGAAACTAATACTGTCTGTAATAACAAGGTATTTTTTCTTAGCAAGGCTGCGAGAAAGTACTTGTAATATAAAGAAATATGGTGATTCATTAACATATGGACGGGGCGGGCTTGACTCTATAACATATTTATCGATATCATTGTCTTGTAGAGAAACTTGTTTTACTCTGAAGCCCTCACCTAGTAACCAGTTAATAATAGTGTCGATCCTTTCATTATTCTCCGATATTCTTACACTGTATTCTGGGATATACCTATAGCCGAAAGTATTCTTTAAACCACTAATTACTTCTTCAACATTGTTCTTCAGCGATAAACCTATTCTTACACCACTGCTCTCAATGATTATCAACGGATATCACATATTTCTAAGTAGTAGAGCTATTAAATAAAAACATGTTCTCTCATAACTCCTATATAGGATGAGAAAATGTTTGATATAGAGGGAATGAGAGTACTTATAACTGCATCTAGTAGGGGCATAGGATACGGCATAGCAAAAGTCCTTGTAAGAGAAGGCTGTAAGGTTGTGATAAATGGTAGGAACGAGGAGAGATTGAGGAAAGCTGTTGAAGAGCTCGAGAAGATAGGTTCTGGACAAGTATATGGTG
>JAMOPC010000368.1 GCA_027064845.1 Desulfurococcales archaeon
ATTAGATATAGAAACTATTGTATAAGCTAATATATATACTAAAATAGCCATTAAGAATAACTGTGTAGCCGAAAGTATCACTAACAATTCACGTCCAAGTATAAAGTTATCAATAGCATCTACTACAAAATACCCGATCACTAGAAGTATTAGTGAAGACAAATTTTCCGAAATGTCTATAGCTCCATGTCTTAGGCTAAGATTATATACTCTGGAAAGAATCCCTACGAGAATGAATAAGCTAACAACATTTATCACAGTATCCGTTACTGCGTATAAATCGTTTGTTAAGAAACCTAGTTCGTTTGATAAATAAGCAATAGATAAAACAGGTATACTAGATGAAACTACAAGAACTATTGGTATTAGGATCAGAGGTGATTGAACAAGTTTTCTTTTAATTACATCACATACTGGTAACAAGATGTTATAAGTAAAATATATAAAGTAGATTAAAGAAATCGATATGCTCACGTCATTTACAAGACTCCATGGAAAATTATGTGTTAAGGCAACACCCATATTTTCAAGTGTTTCTACGAAGACAGAGAACAAGTACAAACTCATGGCGAGAACGAGTCCATACGCGCAGTCTTTAGAGTAGACAGCTATTTTTCTATATATTGATACAACATGAACCATTACGATCATAAAGATCGCTAGTGTTAGCAAATCAATATATGTTCTAACAATATTCACAATAGTTAATTCAACACTCGTGGTTTTTCGTAGGAGAAGCATTACTAATAAATCAATAATAGTAGTCATGAACATTATCTTGAGTATGTTATTCCCAAATTTACAGAAATCAGCTGTTCTCCCCATAGTATCTACGACCCATAAGTTTTACATTATAAAAAATATTATTTAGATTATATTTCTGGATATTCCCACAATATATATTTTCATTAATTATGAATATTAACTAAATTGTTTATCCTAAATTTACGGGGATATAAAATGTCGTTTGAGATAAGAATTGGTGAAGAGATAAAAAAAGAATATACTGTAATTGGTGAGGATTGCCCAGATTTCTTAAAGAATAAAAATATATGTGTTATGAGTACTCCGAGAATGATTGCTTTAATGGAGATAACCGCGAAAGAGCTTCTCGACAAATTCTTGGATCAAGATCATACTAGTGTAGGATTCCATATAGATGTTTATCATAAGGCTCCTGCACCAGTAGGTTCTAAACTAGTGTTTATAGCTAGAGTTATCGATGTTAAGAAAAACAAGATAGTGTTTAAAGTGAAATGCTTAATGGGAGATGTTGTCGTTGGAGAAGGTATTCATGAAAGAGCAATTGTCTCTTGGAGTAAATTTGCAGAGAGTGTGAAAAAGTATCTTACTAAATAACAGTTTTTATGAATATTAATATTTTTAAATAGCTTATTATAAAATTCTTTATATACCATAGTAGTATATTACTATATAAGAGATTATACACATTCGCTATATTTGTAACATTTCGAAGAGGCGATAAAGATGAGGAGCATAATTAGTCTTCTTACCTTCCTTGGTTTGCCGAATGTTGCAGCAACAGCTTTAGCTGTTTTACTAACTGCCTCTAAGCCATTGACTCTCACAGAATTGTCAAATCGTACTGGTTATGCTAAAAGCCATTTATCTACTCATTTGAGGTACTTAGCTAGATCTGGACTAGTAGAATATGTTAGAAAACATGGTAAAGC
>JAMOPC010000369.1 GCA_027064845.1 Desulfurococcales archaeon
AATAGCTGATCCAAGACCCTTCTTCCCCTCTCTAACAATAACCTCCACATAAGTATCCTTGTTATCACTAGCCCACTGTTTAACAGCATCAGCTGTCCCATCAGGACTATTATCATCAATCACAATAATTTTGTATTCCAAACTTTGAGATTTTAGAGTCTTTTTTAGTCTCTCGAGAAGCTCTATAATGTTTTCTCTCTCATTATATGTTGGTATGATAACGTAAATGCTCATATAGATCTGCTCCTTTTCAATCACTTGTTATATATTTTTCCTATATTTCATCGAAATAATATCTTTAGTGAACATTTTATTTTCTTAAATATAATAAATAATATAGTGTAATTATTGTTATGCTTATTGTTTTTAATGACTGATTAGATGGTGATATATTATTTGATGAAGGGTATATCGCCTCTCATAGTTACGATTGTTATTGTTGCTGTTGTTATTGCTATAAGTATTGCTTATGCATTATGGATAACTTCTATGACGACAAATACTATATATAAAAGATATGTAAAGCTCGAATTCTATGATGCACAAATAGCTATCAAAACAATATTATTATATGTTAGAAACACAGGCTCTGCCGAGACAACTATAACACATGTGATAATCAATAATCAAGAAGCAAAAATAACTTGGGCGTGGGATGTTACTGAGAACAAGTATCTTGGATACGGAGAAGTCCTAGTAAAACCAGGTCATATTGTAGAAATTGCTGTCAAGACTCAAAAATTCCAATTTGTTCCCGGAGTACTGGTTGAATTTAAATTATTAACTTCTTCAGGTATAACGCTGCTTAGAACTATAGAGTTATCAGCACATCCAGCACTAAGCTATATACAGAACGGATATTTCAATGCATGGGACTATGACACAGAACATTTCTCAGCAATATATCATCAGTTCTGGAGATATTATGGAACAGATTTAATCCTAGGAAGTAATGTTGAGAAACTAAGTATTAGCTATAATATGTGGTACGGATTATTTCAGCTAGGCGAAGACTATACTATTATACATGAGATCTATTTATCCAACGAAATCCCTATATTCTTCGACATAAAAGCATATAAGAACGGATCCATTGTATTCTATGACACTATTACTCAAGAAGAAGTCTTTACTAAGTTTAAAGTATATGATCCACATAATTTTGTCTTAGAGTTCACAGCTTATCCGGATGGTAAAGTAGAGTTTAAGCTCATGATTGATGGAAAAACAATTGTTTCTAAGAATTATACAAGCCTATATGGAGCAAATATTGTCGAAGAATGCTTTGGTGTATGGGATGACGCTGGACTTTACGATACATACATAGATAACATTGTCGAGAAAATAACTTGGACTAATGGAACAAACAGGGTTGTTGTAGAGAATTTCGATAACTTATCAACAAATTACTTCACTGCATATGTCTATGGAACGACTAGTAATTACTCAGTAGCCGATGTTACTGAATACCCGATAACACTATATGATGACAAAATAGGATATGCAATTGACAAAATATAGCATTAACTATATTTTGTCAAGATATTTCAGAGCTTCCTCTTTTCCTAACAATGCTAGTAATGGGGCTGCTCTGGGACCATATGGTTTTCCTAAGTATAATTTATAGAAGTCTTCGTATAGTTTCCTCCTCTTTGCTGGGTCTAAGTCTTTTGTAGCGTTGA
>JAMOPC010000370.1 GCA_027064845.1 Desulfurococcales archaeon
TGGCCATCATAGAATCGAGGAGAAGGCTCTTAGAGCTTAAGAAGAAGTTAGAAAAACAAAAATCTGAAAAGAACTAGTTAGGATCGTATTGATTCTTTTTACGTGTAATTGATCCGTAGAATCCCGCAACTAAAAACTCACTCCTATGATTATTACTCTTGTAAACATACTAATATAGTTACAAACCTGTTCATCATTAATCCCCACATAATAAAGCCAGACCAATAATTATTGATGAAACATTTCGTAAGAACCTACTCTTTGAGATACTCTGATCAAACTTAATATTACCTATTTTCAATTTCTTAGAATTCTCTTCTTCGCCAAAAAGTCCCATTTATAAAAACCCTATTCCCATAACCAATAATGGCTCCTGTTCCAGCAGAAATTAAATATCATATCGATACTCATGCTAATGAACATGGATGCTAGGAGTAAAAACCAGTCCGAGATCTTATACAATGAAAACACCTAGAATTAATTATTTAATAACATTTTATTAATGCTTTTAGAAGATGATATTGAAAATCAGATTTTTATATTAGTCGGAATAGAGTAAGGAGCGTAGTGTATTAAATAATTCAGACCATCATAGTAAGAGTAGGTAGGAAAAGAACAATAGTCATACCTAAGAAAGTAGCTGAGGTTTTAGGAATAGAGGAGGGAACTAGGCTTATCCTTGAAATTAGAAATGATAAAATTATATTAAAGTCTCTTCCAGATGCAATCTATTTATCCTTACGAGGAGAGAAAATTGCAGAAATAAACTTAAAGGATCTGGAGGAGACTAGTATTGAAGAACAGAAAAGTATCTCGATGAAAAATAAGGTCTTAATCGATACTTCTTTCCTCTTGCCTGCACTCAGCATTGATGCGAAGAAGTATTAGAGGTTATTTCATTATTTCGACGTGTTGAGGTTTATTATCTTGAAATAGGTCTTCTAGAAGCTATATGGAAGACGCTAAAAATTGTTCCAAGTAATAAATTTGAACGTGTTAAAATAGGTATTGAGGCTATAAGAAATACTTACAACTTGATGTTGTCTCCACCTGAAGCATATATTAAAGCTGTGAGAATTTATTGTATGAGTCATAATGATTTTATTGATACCTTATACTATGCAACAGCAAGGATTAATGATACTCCGTGGTTAACGATTGATTATTCTTTTTATAGACTTTTTGTTACGTAATGGGTTTCGAGTTAAAGAAGTAGTGATTACGCCTAAGGAATTTGAAGAAATAATTAAACAGTAGAGATTGTGTTCGGATTAGAGTTAATTTTTATTTGTGTCTCTACATTGTATTATTTATCTAGTATTATCTATTTGCATAGTGTTTCGTCTGTGTGGTGGTGTTTTGTGAAGAACAATGATTTTCTCATGTGGCTTAGAAGCATTGAGGCTAAGTGGCAGGAGAAGTGGCGTGAAGCCAGAGCGTTTGAGCCGAGCATTGATCCTGATAAGCCTAAGTATTTCATAACTGTGCCTTACCCATATACTAATGCTCCTCTCCACATAGGTCATGGGCGTACTTATACTATTGGTGACATTGTTGCTAGGTATAAGAGGCTTCGTGGCTTTAATGTTCTTTTCCCTATGGCTTTCCACATAACTGGTACGCCGATCATTGCTATTTCGGAGAGAATTGCTCGTGGAGAAGAAAAGATCATTAATAGGTA
>JAMOPC010000371.1 GCA_027064845.1 Desulfurococcales archaeon
GTCCTCGTATACTTGTATAATAGCTTTATCGCCTTCAATACCAATAATTTCGCCTATAAGCCTATCTGAACCAACTTCGACAACTTCGTATACTTTTGAGCCACGCATTTTCTCAGCAACAACTAGTGGGCCTGAAACACGATATATTATTCCTCGTGTGCTCAAAATCCCAACACCACACATGTTTTACTTAACCTAAGACTGTAAGCAAATTAATTCAATAAATATACATGTTTTAAAAACTATTTAACCTCAAATTTTAATCCAATATACTTAGTTATCATTTCTTCATAATGCTTCTTGGGATCTATTTTCTCTAACTCTTTGGGCGGATCAATGATAATTGGAAGAATTTCTCTATGTTCTTCAAGTAGTTTACTCAACTCACTACATTCCTTCAAGATCGGTCTTAAAACTATTAATAATCTATAATCATCTATTTTACCCCGTATATACTCTACAAGTCTTTCACAATTGTTATCAAATACAAAGTAATCTATCCCAGCAGCAGCAGCTACTAAACAAAGATAAGGATCACCAACTAGTAGTGCTTTTTTCATAATAGGAAGTCTACTCACAGGGGCCACCACCTATAAATCAGTTCATCAGTAATCTCTTTATACATACCAGTATCTATGTAGACAAGTATTGTTCTTAACATATATGCTTCGCCTAATGAAAGTAGTAAAAGCTTAGTCGCGATGTCTGTTTCTGTATTTATTAATGAACTTGAATATTTTATTCCAACAATAAGGGGTACTATATCTAAATTAGTAGTTGTTTTATTGGATCTCATTAAGAGGTCAAGAGTTTCTCCAACATCTTGTAGTATTTTATTACCCGTTCTGAAATAGTTTATTAAACCTTCAATGGTTTTTTGATCGCATAAGTACCTGTATTCATCCCTACTAAGTATAAACAATGATACTGGCTCGATAGATTCTTTTCGAGTAATACATTCTTTTAATAGGTATAAGTCGTTGAAAAGCCCATAAATAGTTAATGAATTATGAGTCATATAATTCAGATCCTTCCTACTAGGAAGAAGTTTCAGCAGTTCCGAATATCTTACTTTATTAGTACTCATTATTTCCTTGACCTGAAACTTAAGCGTTCTTGGGACAATTTCATAGAGTGTTTCTAAGCCGTCTATTTCCTCAGTAGTAGTTAAGTTGCTCCATATATACAGTGGTTTCCCTTTTCCTGAAGTAAGAATTGTCGACGCAACTATTATCGTATTGTATATGTCGAAAAACAACTTATAGGTATCAAATACCTTCCTAGATTTCTTGCTCATGTAGCGGTATAAATTGTTAAGTTTCTCATATTCATACTTAGAGACGTAGTTACTTATAACGTCAATACTAACAGTTTTTCCATAGATCCTTTCATAAACATAGGAGCCTATAGGTTTGTCTATGATAGTTTTTATTGCTTGATCGAGGGTTTTAGCTGATAGAATGTTTTCAAAATCTTTCTTAGTAAGAAAGCTGGTGATTGCTGTTTTCATATATGCTATACTATAATAACTCATCTACGCTATCCCCATAGCATCTTAGATATTATTGGTAAAAGTACCGATTTCGCTCTCTCAAACCTTGTATTATAGGAGTTATCGACTTTCTCGCCAGCTCTAGTACCTATAATTAAGCCTCCTGCTATTAGATTATTTTCTCTTATTTCAGCACTGATACTGTTTTCCATAAGTATTTTATTGATTATCTCTTTGTCTCTTTCATTTACCTCTACATAATCTGGTTTCTCAATAAATTCTAGGCTTTCTAGTAATAAGTTTTTCAGAGAAGCCTTAATATCAAGATTCTTTCTATTAATAATGTCTTGCCATGCTTCTTCGAATACTTTTCTTATGATCTCATATTTGGCCTCACTAATCATTAGGCGTGATTTTCTTCTAGCGTCAGAAATTATTATTTGTGCATTAATTCTAGCTTCTTCCAGTATTTTCTCTCTTGTCTCTTCTGCTTTTTTCTTATATTCTTTTTCTGCTTCTCTTATAATTTCTTCTGCTTTTTTCTCTGCATCACGTATTATCTCTTCTGCTTTCTCCCTAGCATCTTCCATTAATTTTTCTCTGAGATCATTAATTGTTGACATTTTCTTGATCCCTCAGCTGATCAGAGATAATCCCATTAATGCAAATACCATGCCGAGAATTCCTACAAGCTCTACATAGACTGCTAAGATCATTGCATTGAACGTTATCTTACCTTTAGTCCTAGGCAACTCTGCAATACCTGATGCACATATAACTCCCTGGAACCATGCAGAAGCCCACTCAGCAGCTCCAGCCGCTATACCTAGACCAAATATCGCTAATGCTTTGGCCATAGTAATCTCTGCTAAGCCGTTAACATATGATATAAATTGTATTAAGACTATTAATCCATAGAAAGTCTGTGTCATTGGCAGAGATACTAATATGAATACATTTCTAAACTGTTTAGGATCTTCTGCTAACGCTGCTGTTCCGGCAGATCCAGCTTTTCCTATTCCGATGCTTGAACCTACAAGTCCTCCTAATAATGCCATAGCTGCACCTGCATATGCTATACCCATAGCCATGGGGTCAGCCATGAATATTCACCCATTATCCATACATGTTTTTAAGATATATTTATTCAATAACAAAACGCTTCCTTAAAACTATTTTGAAAGGTGCAAATAAGTATCCTGTACCTTCATAGAATTTGCTCAAAAATTCTACGAAACAGAGCCTTAGGGAATGAATAAAGCTTCCTATGGCTGATAATGCTGTATTAACTATGTGTCCAAAAGCCAGTATTATAGCTGCCAAAATACCTCCTATAATTATACCAGCAATGCCGTGAAGCGTTGACGATACGCCATTAAAGGCTATGCCTGCAATAGTGTTAAAACTAACTGCTAAGTATATCGTTGCTAGCCCAACACCTGCTAATCTGCTATAGCTTAGAACATCTCCAAGTAGTCCGGTTAATCCGAATAACCACATCAATAGACCTAAACCACCCATATTCTTGACTGTTCCTACGATCAAAATAATTATCCCTACGAATGCACCATACAAGAACATATTATAATAATATTCGGGAATTCCCGGTATTGGGGTATGTAGCATTTTATACAGTATATATGGTATTCCAAAAATCTCTGTTACGAATATTCCGATCTCTGAAAGTATGTCCCCTTTATTTTTGTGTTTAATAGCTTTCACTAATGCTAAAACATGTGCAAGATTAACATGAATCAAACCTATTATTATAGCTATTACGAGGAAGCTTAAAGGATCAGTGAATACAGTAGTTAAGCTATACTTTATTCCCATTAAGGAAAGAGTATTGCCTAAGAATGTTCCACTTAATAAACCAAATATGAATCCCACAATGCAGGAAGTTATTAAGGCTTTTTTAAAGAATACATAATCCCTGCTCCGAGGATCAACCACAAATTTATCTAATAAAAATAATGCTGCTAAAATTATTGCAATAGCATAACCCATATCGCCAAGCATTATACCGTAGAATAATGCAAAACTATATGATACGATGGGGGTTGGGTCCCATTCCCAATATCTGGGTGCACCAATAAACTTGATTATTGATTCAAACCACCTAATAACAGGTGGGTTATTTAATAAAGTGGGTGGTTCATCAACACCATATACGGGCTCTTTTAATTCAATATAAAATGGTATGCCGGCTTTATTTAATGAAGACTTTACATCTTCAACAGCATAGTGTGGGATCCAGCCAATTATGAGGGATAAGTGTTTTGAAGAAAACGATTTAAATAAAGCTTCTAATTCACTATACTTGTTCTCTAAAAACAATAAGTATTTAGACAAGTACTCAATATTATCATCCACGAGTTTCTTGGCTTTATTTCTCAACTCTTCTAAACGATGCTTTATATTACTTATCTCCTTATCCAAATACTTTGTTAATTCACCAACAGTTTTGACTGTGGATAAATAATCTGTAATATCGATATATTTTAACCCACACGCGTTAATCATTTGAAGAATTTCGTGAAGCGGAAAACTAGTTAGAAAACTTGTTATAAACATGTTTTCTAAAACATATTCTCTAATGATCTTTATATCTATGTTCTTTTCCCTACATAACCTTGTAAATGCATCTTTTTGATCAAAACTACCGTATATGGTAATTACTATGAAATACTTTCCTTTATAGAATATGTTATCTAATGGAATATTAGGTTCAAAGAAACTAAGAATGCTGTATAAGCTCTTTATTTTTTCTAATTTCTTTTCTTCTTCGCTTATATTTCTGAATAGTTCTTGAAGCTTAATATAGAGATTATTGACCTCTCTACTGATTTCATTGAGAGATAAGCTTTCTAATTCAGATAAAGTTAGAGAAACATCAACGGTTTTCCCCCTAGCGCTCTCCAAGATCTTATTGATCTTGCTGATTGTGTCTTCTACTTTTTCAAATAGCTCCTTATATTCTTCCAGCCCCTCACCGGCTTTTTCTATATGTAGTACACCTTTCCTCTGGAGAAGTTCTATTGTTTTGTCAACGTACCATTTAGGGACAATAATCTTAGCCTTAAGCATTTTAACTGGTTTATTAACAATGATGGGAGGCATTACTCTATCCCTGTTACATATTTTATGATTTCTCTCTTTGCATGTTCCAATTTCTCAGTTGGGATATTCTTTACTTCTTCTGCTTTCTTCTTAGCATCCTCAAGTATTTTCTCGGCTTCTACTTGTGCATTTTTAATTATTTCCTCTGCCTCAGCTTTATATTTATCAATGGGCACTTCTCGGCTTTTGATTTCTTCGGCCTTTTTCTTTGCTTCTTCTATTATTGCTTGTGCTTTCTTTTTAGCTTCCTCTATTATTTTATCGATTTCTCTTTCTATCTCTTCGATCTTTATGCTCAAAACAATTACACCTCTTTTACTCAGGGTTAAATAATATAGTTGTAGTAGTTCTTAGTTTTTCTCTTATAATATAGAGTTGTGGGCGATATATAACCTGGGGTTTATCTGGGATATAATCTATCCCGAGTATAGTAGCTATAACTTTTTTTGCCAAAGGATCTCTAATTATATATACACCTTCACCTATAGATGGGGCTGTCTCTATAATTATTGGTATCTTAAGCTTACATGCTTCTTCTCCTAAAAGCTTAGATAAATATAAAAGCTCTTCTTTGTCTATTAGATGAACAGTTCCATCTCTTAAAACAATATATGGAATATCCATTTTTAACAAATCACATAAACTAACACGCTTATAGGGTAAATGCTTATTAATCAACCTAAGTTCGACACTGATTAATTTATTAAACAGATCCGTTTCATTACTCATCTCAAGTAACACCTTTTTTCTTCTCAAGCATGCTCTTAACTCTTTTGAGTCTAGCTTTCTCCTCCCTCTCTCTTTCCTCAAACTTCATGCTGAGATATCTAATAGTGTTTTCAAGCTTTGGAATAAAGATGTATTCGAGCGCATTTACTCTTCTCTTAGTTCTTCTTATCTCTTCTCCAAGTGAAATAATAGATCTTTCAATCCTACCAAGCTCGATCAATTTTTGAATAAGTTTAATAGAGTTTTCTCTAAAACCAGTAAGCTCTATCATGGGATCAGTGAAAACACCTTTTCTAACCATAGCTGTATAAGACTTTACACCCATAATGTTCTCAAAACCAATAACTACACGACTCTCTTCCCTTACAGTATTCCTAAAATAATCAAAAACACCATCACCATATAATGATACAAGATACGCAGAATCACGATAAACATCCCTCAAAATGTTATTAATCTCCAACCTAACCCTATACGCAATCCTAACACGCGATAAAAACTCATTAACCAAAATAGTCAATCTCTCTCTCAAAATCTTATGCACTTTCTTAGCAAGCTCTCTTCTCCGCTTCAACCTAATAAGTTCAATCTTAGTCGGCCTAACCCTAAGCACACTAGACATACCGATCCCTCTAAATAAACAGAAACTAATCCAAAAACCAATAATCATAATCAAAGCTATTAAAAACTAACTAAGAACAAATTCTAGATAAAGCTTTGATTATTCAATTTATAATTTAAAACGAAGGAACCAAAATGAGTTTAATTAAAAGATTAATTAAAGAATTATTTTACTTATTATAATTTAAAAAGAACTCAGTAAGGCACAGGATCGTCTTCTATTGGGTCGCCGCCAGGCTGGTTAATAGAACCAGCTATTGATATTATTCCCATAATTAATGGCACTACTAAGGCAATTATTTTAATAGCTTTAACTAGTTTTTTGAACGTATTGACTTTCATGTTTTTCACCAAGTATATAATTTGTAAAACTGGTATCTCTATGTTTTCCTAATGAGAAAAGGTGTGATCATGAAGGTAAAAAATATAAACCTTTAAATAATTTTCGACTCCAAAATTTCCTCTAAGAAGAACTCATAAGTATTATCTCCCTTTCTATACCTATATATAGCGTAATAAACAGGCTTCGAACTGCCAGCAGAATAAATCGCGATAACCAAAGTATGTTCACAACCTGGTCTTTCCTCTTCAACAATATCACATAAGGTTTTATCTTCGAGAACAGAGGCTTCATAACCATAGGCTTCTAAAGCATTATTTAGCATTACTGGGAGACGTTCCATTAGGTAATTGTCAATTATGTCTATGTATTCACGAGTAGTCCAGTCACTAGGTCCTTCAAAGTAGACTTTTATATCAAGTATTCTTTTCAACTTACTCTTTTCGTCTAACATAATTAGTCTTCTCCCTCTTTTCTTTTCCACATATAATGAGCGTAATAAAGTATAAGCATAGCGGATTTAAGGTCTCGTATTTCATTTGATTTTATCATTTGAATAGCATCATTAACAGAAACAACAATTGGTGTAATAACCTCATATGGTTCAGGAGCCATCCCTACATATTCGAGTTGTCTCGCAATAAAGAAATGCATTCTCTCTGTACTATATCCTGGTGTCGGATAATAGATCCCTACATCGATTAATTCACGCGGTTCATAGCCTGTCTCTTCTATTAATTCTCTAATTGCAGCATCTCTGATCGATTCTCCCTCCTCAACAACACCTGCGGGAACTTCATAAATAAAATCATCTATGGCTGCTCTATATTGGCGAATAAGAATGATCTGATCAGATCTCAGAACCGGAAGTATAATTACACTATCAGGAAAAACAACAACATCTCTCTCAATAGCTCTTTCATCAATTTTTATTTTCTTCCTAATCACATCAAACCTTAAACCTTTGAACAGTTTCTTCTGATCGATAGTTTCTATTTTCATTCTTATGTTTCACCTTATTTATTAGAAGAATTTATTTTCACTAAATAAATAGTATTATCATTCGCTATAATAATTTAATAATTAGATATAAAAAATATATATTCATGGATTATTCCATAAAAGTGGTAAAAGAGAAATGTTGGAGCAGGTATTTAAATCATTTAACAAGATATTATCTGATCGTAGAATAGGAGCATTCATAGATTCGCTTAAGTATATTTCAAACATCGGATATTATACAGCTATAGAGAAAGAACTTGGATTTAGACAGTATTCAGTCTCGAACTTAGTTGAAAAACTTAGAAATCAGGGAATAAGTTTCTCGGCTCATCCAGATTTTAGGAACTTAGGCCTTATGAATATGCATGTTATTATAAACAATAACCTCATAACATTGGATAAACTTAAATATAAAGAATGGTTGAGGTTCTTTGCTCATACATCTATACCTGTAGGAACGGTAATATCATATTATTTACCATTTAATTTTAAGAGAGAATTATCTCACCACATTACGAAAGCAATTAAAGAAATAGTTCCTTCTAATGAAAATGTTTATTTTGTCATATATGAGCATAATGTAAGACTTCAACCAGCATTAACCCGCTATACATTTAATGATCATCCTCTTATAAGAGGATATAAAGTTGATGAATTATTTCGTATGTTTGATAAAATATATAACGAAATAGATGCAAATTCGATGGAGGAAGACGAGCCGCCATTTAGTATGCCTGGTGATATGGTAGATCTTTTGCTTATTAAGGAATTTGAATTAGATGCTTTTAGTAATTTATATGTTTTGGCCAAGAAACTTGGCATTCCATTAAAAACATTAAATAAACATCTATATTCTCATGTTATTAACCGACAAATGCTTAGAGGTGTTTATTTAAAGGCCGGAATGTTTTATAGGTTATTCAAAGTATTTTATGATATTGTTATTGAGACAAAGAATAGAAAAGTATTCTTGTCATTATTACGCTTTATACCAGATTTAGAGTTATCAATAGGTATGCAGTATACTAGCCTGAAAGCTACCAAATATGTTGTTCATACTACTATTATAAAGCCTTTGAAAGGTTTTGATCCTATTATTTCTTTCTTTTATCAACTTCATACTGACGGCTTAATAAATAAAATACTTACTTATGTTATCTTGCCGTCTAGTGTTAGAAAGTATAGTATTCCATATATGAATTTTTATCAAGATGAGCGTAGATGGGATCTTGATACTGAGAAAACACATGCCTTATTCGAGAAGAGATTTGCCAAAGCTGCTGCTAGGCACAGAGAGCTTATAAAGAAGAAATAAGTTTTTGTTTATTGTAAGAGTTATATTTCTATGAGCAAGGTATTTTTATAAGAATAGCTTGGGGTCTCGGTGTAGGAGATGAATAGTAAGTTATATACATTTGTATTTTCAGTTTTCTTCAGAGGATTTGTTTTAGGGATATTGGCTTTGTTTATAATTTTGTTTTATTTCGGATATACACCAGTAAATACTGTTGATTTTCTCGCCTCGGTTTTTATTGAAATTGGTTCTTTAAATAATTCTGTGATACACATTATTACTCCGCTTTTTCTACTTGTTTTGTTTATAATAGTCTTTGTATATTCTATAAGAAAAGAGCGTTTAGTTATGGGTATTGTTGGTTTTCTTGGTAGGTACTCATTTATATTAAGTGTTATTGTCGTTGTTTGTTCTCTTATTG
>JAMOPC010000372.1 GCA_027064845.1 Desulfurococcales archaeon
CTGCACAACCTCTTATAATCGGTAAAATATAAAGCAATGCAGATTCTGATATTATGCCCTTTTTATAAAGAGCAACTAATGTTGCAGATGCTGCTTTAAGGATTTTAGACACTAATGACAAACCTGAAGTTCTACCTATAAAAGCTCCAGTAATATCTCGTATTGTCAAAAGACATAATACATTATTCTGATAAAATATAACAGTATTTAACGCTGCCATAATAGTACGTCTAATAATAACTGAAGGTAATTTTATATTCGATACAGCCAATAACCAATTAATAATAGCTTTAGCGACTAATGATTGTGCGAAAGCTAATGATATATTTTCTAAAGATAAATCACATATATCTTCTCGTGCTAATTCGTCGTTAGAATAATCAGTCTCATCGTCTGTATTCTCTTCATGTTTAAGAATACGACTAAATTTTTCTGTAATCAGTTTAAGCTTATGATTATATTTTTGTAGAAATTTGTCGTTATATTTAAGAGCAATAGTTCTACTATCAGATACTATAACTTGTGCTAATTGCTTTTTGTTATTTTTAAATTTTGTAGCATGAAGAACAGCTTTCTTAATTTCTGATGATGGTACAATACCGTCTATTGAAAAATGATCTAGCAATGACATGTGACTTATCCTCTATCTACTTCAATATATGGTAATGCAGCAGTCTTAAGTTGCTCTATAGTATTATCTATCAATTCTTTGCCATCAGATACTAGTGCATCACCATTTAAGTTAATCTCTCCATATGGAGTACTTATACTACCAAAACGTGTTCTTGCTCTACCTAATGTTTGCATAACATAACCAAGAGCTAAATCTAAAAAATATGTTTCGAACAAATTATCGATAGTAGAAAAATCTGGTGCATGTTCACGTGAATAATCTATGCTAAATTCTCCCATTACAGCAGTAGTTGGATATACTTCTACTAGATTTGGAGGTCTGAATTTAGTATAAAATGTAAACATAGACATGGTGCCTAATGATGCTGCTCTTTCTGCTTCTAAAGCATAAGAAGGGAGTTCATTATAACTACCAGCACCAATAATAGGATGGCCTTGAATTAGAACGGAGGATTGAGGTGGGTAAGTTTTCTCTATCCGAATGATTTTTCTATTATCTGGATCTATAATTTTAAAGACATTTGGTTTATCTGTTTGATATACAGGATTACTAGGATCGATTGTGCAATTCTTGATATCTGGACAATATAAAGAGAATTTACGCAATGCAGTATTACGAACTATATTTAATATTTCTTCATCGTTAAACTCTATACCTGTTATTGATGTAGCCAATTGTGTTTTAATGTACGTCAAAACGTCATATGGTGTTAACATAAAATTTCCTTCAGCACTTTATATTCATTAAAAGAAGGCAAAGGCTTAAATAGTGCTACTACTTCATGTGGTTGTAATGCTTTATCATTTATACTATTCAACAACTCTTTACATTGTTGATATTGTTCTTTATCTTCATTAATAAAATAATGTAGTACATGTTCATAACTAATTAACTTTATATTACGTCTGACTCTTTTCTTTTGAGCACGACTAAGATTTAAGTTGTTAATGAGCATATCAATAGTGATAGATTCATTCGTACCAATCTTATCAATAGCATTGGTTATCAGCTTAAGAGTCCTAACTGGACCATATTTGTCCAATC
>JAMOPC010000373.1 GCA_027064845.1 Desulfurococcales archaeon
TACTAAGCAGATGTCGTTCATTTAGTTTCTACCAGGATCTAATAAGATTTGTTGAGGAAGGAATAATTAGAATAGAAACATTAAAACCTATCTATGGATTCAATATACAGTCAATATATGACTTATTGCAGAACATAACAGCACTCATTAATCAGGGTGAATATAAGAACTTAGTAATTGATAGTGTGACGAGCTTATCAGCTTATTTAGAACCTAAAGACGTTAGAACCCTTGTAACTCAGATAAGTGACTTGACTTATAGGAAAGGATTAACAACAATTCTCATAGGAGAGCTTCCATTATATGGCGAGAGCTTATCAGTTTCTTTTGAGGCATTCATAGTAGATGTAATGATAGTAATAGACTACATATGGGTATTAGGAACAACACCCCGTTTAACAACAAGACTGTTTGCGGTAAAATCAAGGATCTCTCCAATAGACAGAACAGCTTATGAAGTAATTGTTGACGAGGACGGATTAAGAATACTAGGCGAGATCATAGAAAAACATATTCAATTCAAAAGCGGTTAACGGTAATCATTCTTTGATGAAAATAAATAGTATTTTATTAATAATCGCTTTAATTATAAATAATTTATTCAATAATAAAAACAGTATATGTTTTAGCACGAATGATTTCTTCTTAATAATCACTGCCTCTGCGACGGTAGCTGGTTCCTTAGTCTACTTTGCTTATTTTCAGTCTTTTATCGAGGAACACCTATATAGGACCTTGTTCAAACTTATAGTCGCTGAATCGATCGTAGCCGTCTTATCATTTATAGCTTATTTTTTAGAAAGATTTCCTAGATTTATACTGTTTCTTGTCTCATTGGTTTTAATTGGTTTTGCATTCTATTATATGGCTGACCACATTACTAAATATAGGAGTGTTTTAAGAGGGTTAATGGTTGCTGCCCCATCTAGTTATTTTAGAGTAATAACTCTTCTAGTTTCTTTACTCTTAGCAACTCAGACTGTATTAAATTTGAATGATTATTTTCTTTGTCTAGCAATGCTTCTACTTAGTGTTTACCTTATTGCCTCGAGTATTAGGCCTAGAATAATTATTGGTTCGTATCATTTAGTCATATGGATGACTCCAGTGGTTTTTCTATATGTTCTTTATAAAATATTAATAGGAGAAATGGTTAAGTCATTATTGTTATTTATTCCTGCATTTCTGACCATAAGTGTATTGTCTAGAACATTTTACTATACTACTTACCATTATAGCTCTCTAAAAACTCTTACAAATAGGCCGATAATTATTATTGACGTTAAGAAGTTCAAACCACATAGAATGTATAATATATTGTCAATGATTCTCAGCAATTTTAAAGATTATGATAAAGCTGTTTTCATATCAGGCTATGCTCCTGTGTTTATGCCTATAGTTCTCGAAGTAATGAGTAAAACTGGTTTCTCCGATAAAATGAGTATATATGTTACTCGAATACAGTCTGTGCCATTTTTCAAATTTAGGTTTAAGAAATATGCTATTAGAAAATTTAGAATTAATGAAACGATCCTACCCCACGACAAGTCACAAATCTTTACAAGTATAAATTACTTAGTTAGAGCCGAGAAGAAAACATTGGTTTTTATAGATGATTTAGTAGAATTAACTAACATTCTTGGATCAGAGCTGGTTTATAATATAATAAGGT
>JAMOPC010000374.1 GCA_027064845.1 Desulfurococcales archaeon
ACCTTAGCAGAGCCTTAACGATCGTAATTAATAAGCTAGAAGTTGTTATCAAGATAAGTAATGCAATTAAGTGTAGAGTCGGTAACGAAACAATAAGATACTTAGAAAAAGCCTACGATGACCTCTACGCCGCGAAACAATATATAGTAAATAAGGACTTCGAGAAAGCAAAGAACAAACTAGAGGACGCATCAAGTAATTTAGAAAAGGCATTAGAGAAACTACCCGAAAATAAGAGACTTGATTGTCTAAGAAAAGATATTATCATGATAAAGAAGCTCGTAGACATTATGATAAATGTTCTAGATAGGTAATGATGGAGGACAAAAACTTATTTAAAACATTTTTTCTATCTCCTTAACCATTATTTATTTATGATCATTAACTCGACAAATACCTCTTTTGGATCAACTCTTTTCTCTAACTCTATGTCTTCACCAATATAATCTGTTCCCGGTACCGGTTCGATCGTTTCTTCGTGTATAAGTCTTTTCTTCTCAAATATTCTGATAATTATGTAGACGTGTCCTAGGTCCTCTAAGCTTATTTCTCTCGATAAATGAGCATATATACTTATGATGATCTTATCATTCTTCTTGTCTATGCTAATTTGAGGAGCACCGATAATCCTTACACAGTTTTCCCTACAATAAATGTCTTCGTTGTTATCTTCTATCAATTGGTAGCACCTTGTTCTATAGTATTGATTATTCTTTAGGGATAAGATATAGTTTATTAAACACGTTCATTTAAGAAAGAGTTTTTATCCGTATTTTCTCCGCTTACTCTGGGATTATTCTTTTATACCTTACCGGAGGCTCTAAGTTGAGTACAGGTGATAATGATGCGCCAAACAATCTAGTTAAAGACTATGTATCCATAAAAATAGTGTCTCCTGGTTCTATAGCCAATATTGGTCCTGGCTTCGATATTCTTGGTTTATCAATCAATAACTTTAAAGACACTATTATAGTGGAGGCTTGGCCTGGTAATGGAGAAGTAATCGTTGAGTCTTATGGCTATAATGTGCCTAGCGGTGAGAATAATCTAGCTTATCACATTGTTAAAGCCTTCATAAAGAAGTATGATGTAATAGGAGTAGATATTCGTATAAGAATACATAAGGGTGTGCCACCGAATAGTGGTCTCGGTAGCTCTGGTGCATCAGGAGCAGGAGTAGCTTATGGATTATTCACTATATTCAGACCAAGTTTTTCGGAGAAAGAACTATTATACATAGCTGGTAAAGGGGAAGAATACGTTGCAGGCACCCCTCACTACGACAATGTTGCTGCAAGTCTTTTCGGAGGAATAATTCTCATAGACCCACTGGATATGTCTGTGTATAAGTTTAAGCTAAGCAATCCACCTAGAATCATTATTGTTAAACCACATATTGATGGATTAGATAAGAAGACTAAATACGCTAGACAAATACTGCCGAAACAAATAGATTTGAAAACACACGTTGTCCAAACGAGCTTGTTATCCAAACTGTTGCTTGGTATAATTACTAATGATCTCGAACTCTTAGGAAAAGCTATTAATCAAGACTATGTCGCTGAACCCTATCGCTCAAAACTGATCCCCTATTATTGGGAAGTGAAAGCTATTGCTTTGAGACACGGTGCTTTAGGAGTAAACATAGCTGGTGCTGGCCCATCAAT
>JAMOPC010000375.1 GCA_027064845.1 Desulfurococcales archaeon
CCACATCGTATTGATTTTTCGAGCTTGCAATAATTTTCTAAGATCAGTTGTTTTAAGCATGTATGAATGCCTATATGGTTTACCATATAGAAAAGGTCTAATAAATAATGTAAAGGAACTATTTAATGGAAAGCCATGTATAACTATTCTAGCTCCTGAAGTAGAATTAATTATCGAAACTAATATAGCTGTAGCATTATTATGTCCTAATATACATGTTCCGATATAACTATAGTTTTCAATAATTGCTGTATTTCTTGGAATATCTATACCTATTACAATCGATTTATTATTTATAGGTTTTAATCCATTGATCTTGACCACGTTATTAATGTATTTATAATACATGTTTATTCTTTGAAAGCCTTGCTTATTGAAGCATTTCGATAATATATTATTGCTACGTAATGATTTCTTCGAGAAACTATTCACAATAGTCGTTTTTACTTGTTTATTAGGTATTGGATTGATCATGAACTTATTTAATAGAAGACCAACTACCAAGAGAACGAATAGCAACACTGCAATATTTTTTAGCAAAAACTCTCTCTTCATACAATCATCGTCAAAGGAAGTTTTCAATATATTTCGTTATTTCTATATTGTATGTTAAAATATTATCTCTTATTCTCTGCAAAAACTATGCCAAAAATACACATCATTACTATAATCGCTAAAAATGCTTGGTTAATACTAATAACTTGTCCAAATAACAAGTACGCAAGTAATCCAGCTCCAACTGGTTCAGCTAATGCTATAGAAGTAATAGTTGATGTCTTTAATTTACCTAACAGATAGTTCATTAATGTATGACCTCCCATCATTGGAATAACTGCTAATAATATGAAAGCAATGTATGACTTGATGGGATATTTTAATAGATCAATGTTACGTATTAAATTATATATAAGCGCGAAAAATGCTGCTGATAAGTACGTTGGCACTACATAGCTAGGTGTATTTATTCCTATATAGTGTCTCAAGTATCTGCCTATGGAGAAATATATTGATATAAAGAAACCAGCTAAACCTGCATAGATTAATCCGATTCTGTTAAGGTTTCCGGCAATATTTGGATGATAAAAAGCTAATAGAGAAACAAAACCGATTATTAATCCCACAACTTGTATACTAGATACTTTTTCCTTGAAAACAAAGTAGTCAATAATTAGGTTATAAAAAGGATATGATACAACAAGAACTGTACTAATAACAACAGGTATCATGTATAAACTCTCCATCCATAATATAAAGTGAAGGCTAAGAAAGAGACCAGCGAGAACCGAATAGGTAAGAATTATTCTCTGTTTATTTTTAAAGTATATTGGTAACAGAATTAGGCTGGATATTAATAGTCTCCAAAAAGCACATACGCTTCCTGGAGCACTAGATAATAAAACAAATATACTTGCAGAAGAGATCGATATCCATATGATGAACACGTATAGTAAAAGAAGTTTCTTATCCAAAGTAAGTATTTCACCAAGTAACTATATTCTCTTTATCAATGGGAACCCCATTATCTCTAATAGGTCCTTGAGTATAATGAATGATAGTAGTACAAGGACTATTCTAGCACTTCTCTTTACAGGGTCTTTCTCGCCTAGAACAGGGAGTGATTCATAGAGTTTGTTCAAAGCCATACACAAGTTATTAGCATATT
>JAMOPC010000376.1 GCA_027064845.1 Desulfurococcales archaeon
TACATAGCCCAGCACCTATAGGATCCATTATAACACCACGATAACCAAAACTATAAGCCATGCTAGCTCCACCAATAACCACCCCTGTACCAAACCATGTAGCCAGAATTGTGCCATAAGTCAATAGGTATCCTAGTTTTCTACCTGCAACTACATAGTCAACAAGTTTTTTCACTCTTCTAGAAGACCATATACCAATAGCAAGTGTAATTGATAAATATATAGTTACACCTATGAGGGCATAACTTACTTTATCCATTTAAATCACCTCCTTGAAGTTTTATTTATTCTTACCTCAAGGCTTCTCTTGTGGAAAAGGAATTTTTCGTAATCAGCAAGGATCAAAGCGTCTTTTACAACTTCTAAAAAGCCTTCAGGGGTAATGAAGTGTATATCTATGAATTTTACATAATCGAGAACACTAAGTCCTCCTCTACCTCTTGCTAATCCATTTGTTGGTAAAACGTGGTTTGTGCCTAGACAATAATCGCCGAGAGCTGTTGGTGCATATTCTCCTATATAAATAGAGCCAGCGTTTCGTATCTTTGATAATATTTGGGGAATTTTTTCCTTGTTAATAAGAATCTCTAAGTGCTCTGGTGCAAAGAGATTGACTGCTTCGACAGCATAATCTAGGTTATCTACTACTATTATTGCACCATATTCTAAGAGATTCTTTATTATGAAATTCCTTGCTTTACTTGGAGAGTCTCTTATTATATCCTCTATGGATGCTAGGACTTCTTCTGCAAGAGACTTACTATTAGTGACTAGGATTGAGATCGATGCATCACCGTGTTCAGATTGTGCAACCATGTCGTAAGCTATTATTTCTGGGTCTGAAGGTGTTTCAGCCAATATCATGATCTCTGAAGGACCAGCAATCATATCTATACATATATCTTTTGATACAACATACTTTCCAGCACTCCACCAGATACCCCCTGGGCCCACTATTTTGTCAGTCTTCTCTACAGTATTTGTCCCATATGCTAAAGCTACTACTGCATGAGCTCCGCCTATTCTATAAATTCTAGATGCTCCAGCAAGTTTTGATGCAACGAGAATCCCTGGATCAATACTTGGATTCCCTCTGCCCATTGGAGGCGTTGCTACATATACTTTTGAACCAGCAACCTTGCCTGGAGTAATTGTCATTAAAGCTGTTGATGGGTAAGGATAATGACCGCCTGGTATATAGGCGCCAACCTTCTCGATAGGTCTTATGACTTGGCCAACGTATACTCCCTTGCTTATTTCGTGCAACCAATAGTCTTTGAGAAAAGCAAGAATCTTTTCATTAAACGACTTTATCCTATTAATAATTCTTTTGGAAGACCTTATGAACTCCTCATTTATTTGTTTAAAAGCAGTTCTTATCTCATCTTCTTCTACAACTATGGATGTATCACGTGGTATCCCGTAGAAGTTTTCATAGAAATCCGCTATGGCCTTATCGCCACGAAGTCTTACATCTTTTACAATCCTATACACATCTTTTAAAACTCTTTCGAACACAAGAGGGTTTCTCAACCTATTTATTGTATCAAGTAGTTCTTTTTTGCTTCCTAAGTAGTATATTTTATTCTTTAACTTGTTTTGAGTGAACAGACATCCCTACTCACCCATTAATGAGAACATAGTATTCTTTAAATAATTCA
>JAMOPC010000377.1 GCA_027064845.1 Desulfurococcales archaeon
CCTGCATTATCTATATCATTACCTGTTATCCTAATCGTATATTCTTGGAAATCATTACTTGGATTATAATTCATACCAATAGGGTTAAAGGCCATTATCAAGGGTTTACTGTCAAGATACATGTAGCTATAGCTGTATGGCTCGATATAGTTCTCCCTGATATACTCGATGCAGTTTCTCCAGAAAGTCACATTGTAGTATTCTGGATGATTGTTTCCGAGGAAAGGCTCTATCATTATAGCGAATTTTAAATCATAGTTTCTAAGGTATCTTACTATGACTTTAGTGGTATTGTCTTCAAACGAATTTGGTCCCCACCATGAGAATACTATAAAGTCTATGCCTGCTTCTTTGATTAGTTCTAATTGCCATTTAATTACTGTCTCATTATATGAGTCATAGTATCCAATGTATGGTTTATCTCTAACAGTATTGTCCCAATGCCTATCCTCAGAAACAGAATACCAAGGATAGAAATAAACGCCTACTTGGACATTATTCATATTATTACTGCTATCGTAGTATGTGTACCCTAGGGTAAATAGTGTTATAGCTGCTATTATTACTGCTATGGTTTTCCATTTCAATATAGTCCCCCGTATTTATTATGAAATCCTAATGAAAAAAGGATTAGAATATTTTGTTTAAGAACCTGATGATTATTTTTATGAACATCAATGGTATAGCTATACCTATTAATGTTATCATTAACGGGAATACTGCTGTTGTGGTCTCGGTTATTGTTTCTGCTGGGTTTATAACAGTGGTTTCTTCGAGTATTATTGTACCAGCAGTATATGCTTGGTGTGTATCATCGTTTGAGTGTACTCTTACATCGTATATATTATAGCTTGTTGAGACAGAGTAGTTGTACACTGGTGAGCCATAGGGGCTGTCTAGATAGATCTCTATCTTGTCGTTGCCGAAATAAATGTATATTGTTGTACCGTCCGTCCAGTTACCAATTTCTTTTTCCAGAACGTTGAATTTAGGCATTGTAACTACTAGTTTTCCATATGTCTTGATAAATAGGTTTAGTATTTCTGCTGCTGTGTCGTCTCTAAAGCTTAGTGCAATGTTATCCATTGATGTATTAGCTACTAGTCCTTTAAGCGTTATCTTGTACCATACTGGTAATGTAGCGTTAAGTACGTATACTTTATCGACAGTAGAAGCTGGGATCTCATAGTAAACGCTACTTGAAACCGCTAATGGGGATACGAGAACAGCTAGAATGATAAAAACTATTGGTATTATTTTGTTCACTTTTGTTCACCTCGTTGCTATGCTTGTGATGTTGTTTAGCCAAAACCGCTGAGAATCTTCTCTATGAATCTCATAATGTACTTGATGAAGATCAAGGGTATTGCCAAGGAGATCATAGCGATTATGAGGGGCAGCATATCCTGTATCATTTGCGTCATTTGGCTAGTGTCTATGGTTGTTTCTCCAAGTGTTATTAATACTAATGCTATTCCAGGCGCTACTTTACCTAATGCTTTTAATTTCTGTGCCTGGATCCAGTTCTTTATACGTTTACCTAGCCCGAACATAGTATCACCTAGGAAAAGGTAATACTTCTTATATATATAGTGTGAAAAACTACTCGGTGCTGGGATAAGCTGTCATGAGCTTTTCAGCTTTTATATATGCTCAAATA
>JAMOPC010000378.1 GCA_027064845.1 Desulfurococcales archaeon
CAACGTATATGGTTGGAACAAAGATCGAGCAAAAATACATTGATAAAGCTTTCCATAACCTAGTAGAAATAGCTAATAAATTACCAATTAATTCAACAATCATTCTAGATCACCACTTTATGAGGGATCGAAATTATTCAATTTATCTTAAAGAACTTAGAAAAAATATAGATAAAGCCAGAAATGTTAAACTCATCACAGCAGCAGAATATATGGGTTATAAAATAAAACAACTAGAAGCTTACAGAAAAGAGCTATGGGAGAATAACGATGCCAACATCAATGAAGAAGAATAGCACGTATCCAATAAGAGTCATAATCGAACACCTCGAAGAAGAATTTAGACCATGGATCTTCCTAGAATATAGACATGTTTCTCTAATCTTCGGTAAGGAAAATACGATATACACTAACATACCCAACAAATACCATCGAATCCTGAACAAATATGGATATGTATATTCTATGAGCATAATCGATATCATTAAGAAAGGAATAATAAAACCATACGAAGTCATAATCCTAGATCCCTGGGCTGAAAAAGAGCTTACAATACATGACTTAGATAATATAAAATATGTCATAATAGGAGGAATACTGGGCGATCACCCGCCTAGAAAACGTACACCCAAACTACTAAGTTCAAAACTACCCGAAGTTGAGAAAAGGAATATTGGTGAAGGGCAATATAGTATTGATGGAGCCGCGTATTATGTTTACTACCTTTATAAGAATAGAACAATGAATAACTATGAGTACGTTGATGGTGTCATTATTAATACAGTTAATGGATACATAAAATTACCGTTTAGGTACCCAGTAGTAAATGGAAAGCCTTTGCTTGCTCCGGGCCTCATAGAGTTTTTGACTAAAGGAAGACTACCTAGAAAAATTCTTAAAGAAATAGGATTAACCTACTAGGTCATATAATATGAGAAAGACTATTATCCAAGTACCATAGAAGGTCAATAGTCCTCTTATGAACAATTTGAATAAACTATCCACACGATACTTTAGCCTTATATAGAATACAGATGCCAAGAATACTGCTCCAGCTAAAGACCATATTGTAGCAGACAAGTCGCCACTAAATAATATTGTGTTGAACCTATACATAATATATGCAATTACCCCGTATACAGCGCCGATAATAAACCTTATCATAATGATCTTATCATCGATTTTCTCAGGCCTAAACATGGGTTATTACCCAGTAATATATTTCTCATAATGAGAAGGGATAATATATTTGAAGCCTCGGAGCTGTACCATGATGCACAAGAAATCCATGGACATAATAGATATTTACGCATGGATAAATAATACCGGAGAACATATCACAAACTGCTATATTGACAATATTTATTCATCCAAATTCTACTGGTCTCTTAAGATAAGATGTCCAGGCAAAGGAAAAATATATATGAAAATAGAGCCAGGAACAAGAATCCATTTGTCCAAAATAGAGCCTCATATCAAAGAAATAGATAACCTAACAGCTTTCCTACGTAAACACATTAGAAATGGTACTATTAAATCTCTAAAACAACTTGGATGGGAAAGAATCATTGAAATAAGTATTAGGCAAAGAAACAATGAATATAAACTAATAGTAGAAATTATTCCAAGAGGATTATTGATAATAACAAGTAATGAT
>JAMOPC010000379.1 GCA_027064845.1 Desulfurococcales archaeon
GGGTTATCGCTTAGGTATGCTAATATAGTTGGTCCTCGTCTAAGACATGGGGTTATATATGATTTCATAAACAAGCTTAGAAAAACTCCTGAGAGACTAGAGATTTTGGGTGATGGTACTCAGAAGAAAAGCTATCTTTACATATCGGATGCTGTAGATGCTACTATGTTCTTACTTGATAAGATCAAGGGTTTCTATGATGTATATAATATTGGTAACGAAGATTGGATCACCGTAAAGGAAATAGCAGAAATTGTTGCTAGAATGATGAATCTAAATCCAAAATTCGTATTTACTGGAGGCACTAAAGACGGTAGAGGATGGCCTGGTGATGTAAAGTTCATGTTGCTAAGCATTGAAAAAATAAAAGAACTAGGGTGGAAGCCGAAATATACTAGTAGAGAAGCCGTTGAACTAACCACAAAAGCTCTAATTAAGGAACTCGGTTATCCATAAGTGTTTTCTGAATAGCGAATTAATAATTCTACATACTGAATATTTTTTATCAGATGATGAGTATTGCGTCATGTCAATGAGCTAAGATGGGATCCTTTGTCAAGAGAATGGATCATAGTAGCAGGACATAGGTCTAAGAGGCCGTGGAGAGAGAAAGATTCCACTGAAAAATGTCCTTTCTGCCCAGGAGCACCAGAAATAGGAAGTAGAAGTGATTGGAAAGTAATTGTTTTACCAAATAAGTATCCAGCACTGATCCCTAATCCTCCAGAACCATCTATAGTTTCATCAAAATTAATGAAGCCAAGTAAAGCTCAGGGTATTTGTGAAGTAGTTATCGAAACACCTAGTCATGAAGGAGACTTTGACATTCTTCCGCTAGGACATGTAGTTGAATATATCAATACTTTAGTTAATGAACAAATAAAACTCTTAAAGAAACCTTTCATTAAATACGTCGCTATTTTCAAAAACAAGGGGAGAGAAATAGGGGTTTCCTTAACACATCCACACAGCCAGATATATGGTCTCCCGTTTATTCCAAAAAAGATACTTGATGAATATGAGTCTTTCAAGACGTATTATAAAGAGCATGGTATTTGCCTATTGTGTGATATAGTGAGAGAAGAAATTGCTACTAAGAAACACATAATATATGAGAACAAGTATTTCATTATACTATTCCCATTTTATGCCAAATGGCCATATGAAATACATGTTTATTCCAAGAAACATATTAGTTCTCTAACTCAACTTAATATTGAAGAACGAACCCACTTAGCTGATACAATACGTGTTGTAGTAAGTATATATAATAATCTATTTGAAAAAGAAAAAGAAATACCATACATTATGGTTTTCCACCAAAAGCCACCCGAAGCAAATGACAATTACTTCCATTTACATCTTGAATTCTATCAACCATATAGGGACAAAGATAAAAAGAAATATGCTGCCGGGATCGAACTAGGTTTTGGCGTATTTACACACGATCTAGATCCTAGAGAAGAAATTGTTAAACTAAGGGAAACATGTAAGAGAGCAACCAGTTTCCTCGATGAAGTCCTTGGAAAATGTTATTGATCATTAATGTTCCTGAACATAAGCATATATTTGTTAGAATATGTATTATTTTGAATATAAGCATCTTCCGAGAATTTGGTGGAGCTAGTTGAAAAATATTAAGGCGTGTATTTTAGC
>JAMOPC010000380.1 GCA_027064845.1 Desulfurococcales archaeon
TAATAAGCTCTAATTTTCTCGTAACTCCTGAAGGACATGCTAGCCACCCTATACGTAGACCGGGGGCAAGGATCTTGCTGATTGTGCTCATATATATTACACGGTCTTCTTCATCATATGCTTTGAGTGGTGTAATATCAACTGTTTCATCATATATGAAGTAGCTATAGGGATCATCTTCAATTACTAAGAGATCATACTTATTCGCTATTTCTATCAAGTGCTTCTTCCTATCAGGAGGCATAGTTGTTCCAGCAGGGTTTTGCCCAACCGGTATAGTGTATATGAATTTTATCTTCTTTCCTTCATTAACAAGTTTCTTTACCGTTTCTTCGAGAAGATCCGTTCTCATTCCTTGCTTATCTATCTTAATTCCTACTAATCTCGCCCCTCTTACTTTAAAGGCGCCAAGAGCAGCAAGATATGAAGGATTTTCAGTAATTACTATATCCCCTGGATCTAGGAAAGTTCTGGCTATCAAGTCAAGTCCTTGCTGACTACCAGTTGTTATTATTATGTTTTCAGCATCCACACTAATACCCCTAGATTCTAGGAGGAAATGTGAAAGCATTTCTCTAACTTCTAGAATACCCTTAGTCTCACTGTACTGAAGCGCTTGGTTACCCATTTCAATAATCATTTTCTTAGCAAATTCAGCGAGTTCTTCCCTTGGAAAAGTCTGAGGATCGGGTATACCTCCAGCTAAGCTAATAACGTCTTTTCTTTCTCTTATTATAGCGAGTATTTCTCTGATCTCTGATGCTTTAATAGATTTAGCTACAGAACTAAAGAATTTGTCATAAGCAGGCAAGTAAGTACCACCGATAAATTAGTATTAATATATTTATCTAAAAAATTATCGATTAAGAAGGTGATTTAATGGAATACAATACCATAGTAAAGAAGATCACACCGAATACTCTTAGGATAGCATACCTATATCCTAGTATATATGAAGCAATGTTATCAAGCCTAGTCACGCATATAATATATTTCATGGTAAATGAATATTTCCCAGGAATATTTCTTGAAAGATTTTGTGTGAAAAAACTTAAAGGAACAGAGCCTCCCCCTAGAAGCATTGATACTCAGAGTCCCCTAAAGGATTTTGATTTAATTATAACTAGTCTACATTATGAACCCGATATAGCGAATATTATTAGAGTACTATATGCTGCAGGAATAGATCCATTGAAAAAGAGGAGAAAAATACCAATATTAGCTGGAGGACCAGCTGTTATGGCTAATCCACATCCCTATACAGAATTTATAGATGCATTCATTATAGGAGACGCTGAACCAACAATACCAGAGATAATCAATATATGGATCCAATACCATGATAACAAAAAATTATTCCTAGAAGAAATTTCCCAACTAGATTATATATATGTTCCAAGCATTAATGACGAAGAAAAAATATACAAAAAACCAGTCCAAGACCTTAATAACACATACTATCCCATAAAACAAATTCAGAACACGGAAAAAGAACCAATATATGGCAAAGGATTACTTCTCGAAACTAGTCGAGGATGCAAGTATTGGTGTAGATTCTGCATGGAAACAAGAATTATGAAACCCTACAGGTATAGAAGTTTTCAACAATTAAAAAATATAGTCGAAAAAGGTATTGAGGTAAACAAAGT
>JAMOPC010000381.1 GCA_027064845.1 Desulfurococcales archaeon
GCTGAGCACCTCCACCATATTGTTCCTAACGAGCCTTGTATAGGCACCACTCAATACAATGCCGAGCGTGATGCTTGGAAGTATGAGGTGTTTAATACTGCTTATTAGAGCCTCAGTATTGCCTGTTAATATGGAGTCGAGCACATAGAGCCCAGTAATAGTGTTTAAATCTATACCAGGATCAAGCCTACCACTAGTAGGTAATAATTTCAAAAACAATCCGAAAAACCATTGAAGCATCATGCCAAACCATGGAATAAACAATGTATAGGCAACTATACTATATAGTCTCATACCTGCATCGATCTTAGTCCCTTTCCTTACAGCAGCTATAGTTCCAGTCAATACACCTAATAATACACTGATCGTAAAGCTCCATATAGCTAGTTCAAAAGTTGCTGGAAACCTCTGCATAATATATTGTTTAACAGGAACACCCATAGGATTAGCAAGTGTTACTCCAAAATCACCATGCAGAACATTCCACAAATACTCAAAATATTGTACATAGAATGGTTTATTCAAACCAGCCATTTCCATCAAATGCTGTAACTGTTCAGGCGATATATTCTTCGTACCGATAACTGCAAGTATAGGATTACCAGGCAATACTCTAAGGATAATAAATACAATTGTATAGAGAATCAATACTGTTGGCAATATCATAGCTGCTCTGATCAAGATATAATAGCCCAAACCCCTATACGACTTCATAAACTACTATCACCTCATAGCAACCCTGTAGAGTAAACAGTAAACAAACAGACTAGTAAAATCCATAAGAAATTAGAAAAAGAGGAGAATTTTTCTAAAAAACCATTTATCATAGCTTATTCACTCCACTTATCAAAGCTTACTTGTAAACACTTGAGTAGTAGAACAACATTGTTGGACTCGGTATAATGCCCTTAACATCCTCCGATGCAACGATGAATAATTTTCCTTGGAACAATGGTATATATGGTACTTCCTCAGCAAGTATCTCCTGTACTTTCTCGTATAGTTTAGCTCTCTCATTCTGATCTATTACTACTTGGGCTTTATCTAGTAATTCATCGACAGTTTTGTTCTTAAACCCTGTACCGGCCCAGCTGTTGGCTTCACTGTGCAGGAATGGGTATAGATAATCATCTGGGTCGAGGTAGTCAGGATACCATCCTAGTAGGTATACTTGTAGTTGTCCCTTCCTAATATAGTCTACATAAGTGCTCCATTCAGCACTCTTTATCTCTACTTCTATGAGTCCTGTTTCTTCCCATTGCTTCTTTAGTAGCTGTGCGATATCTGCCTCAGTATCACCATAGTGTGTTGGTGTGTACCAGAGCTGTATCTTCAACTTATTGGATTCACTATAACCTGCTTTCTCCAATAACTCCTTGGCTAACTTGATGTTCTTATCACCATATTTCTTGAAGGCATCTATGTGGCTCCACATACCATTAGGTACTAGGCTATAGAGTGGTTCTCCTGCACCCCTCAAAACTACATCTATAATTTGTTTCCTATCAATAGCTGCTGCAAGTGCTTGTCTAACAAGCTTCTCCTTAGTGGGCTCGACTACTGTGTTTAGACATATGTATCTTATAAAGGATCCAGGTACTTCAATTACTTTGAACCCTGACTTAGACTTAAAGTACTCTATATCAGTTGGTCTCAGTGTTCTCCAAGCAATATCTATCTCACCATTCTCAAGAGCCAGTCTTAGTGTTGAGGCATCACGATAGAACTTTATTACGACTTTGCTATTCTTGGGTTTCTCGCCATAATAATATGGATTGGGTTCAAGAACTAATTCCTCGTCTCTAACGAACTTGACTATTCTATATGGTCCTGCTCCTCCCCAAGTAGCATCACTAGCTATTTTGTCATCCGGATACTTGGGGTTTACTGGGAAATATGGTGGAGTAGCTACTAGTGATAAGAAATAGGCTACTGGTTTCTTCAAGTAAAACACTACTGTTCTATCATCCTTTGCTTCTACCTTATCGACGAAGGAGGTGACGAGCCATGCAGGATCACCGTTGATCTTCATAACTCTCTCAATACTTCTCACAACATCCTTTGCTGTTAATGGTGTTCCATCACTAAACTTTAATCCCTCCCTTAACGTAAACGTCCATACTTTACCATCTTCACTAACCTCCCATTTCTCTGCGAGACCAGGTACTATTTCTAAACTGCCAGGTTTGTACTTAACCAGTCCTTCCATCACATTGTTTAATACTTCCCATGTAAAGAAATCATAAGCGTTAGCAGGGTCAAGATCAGTTACCTTATCCGTGACACCTATGACTATAGTGACTCCCTTTTCTTTACTCGTAGTCGTAGTTGCTTGTTGAGCCGCTGATGTAGTAGTTGTTGTAGTGGTTTCTGTAGTAGTTGGTTTTTGCTCAGGGGTTTCTTTCGGTGATTGCATTAGAAAATATGCTCCTAAAACTCCGACAGCCACAACTAATAATACGATTACTATAGCTATGTTTCTCGATAATGCTTTTAATCCCATATCTTACCCACCCTTATCTCCGCCTTAGTTGAGGCTAGTCTAAGTCTTCCAATCAAGTTTAAAAACCTTTTTTGATCAAAATGTTCAGTATATATATGAGTATAGAGAAGATCCGTGAAGTTTTTACAGTAGGACTAATCTAATAAAATAAAGCGATCAATACATATGTTCATGAATACAAATTAATTTTTAACCTTATAAATCACGTGTATTTCCTTACAAATACTCCATCCAAGCATACGTGCATAAGTTAAGAAACTATGAACAGCCTTAACTGCAAGGTCTTTAGGCACACCTGGAACTATTGCAGCTACAACCCATACAGAAGTAGTATCGCCTGTAACAGCTGTATCAATACTATCTCTATACGGGAAAACATGAAGAATCTTATCACATCTATCAACGAGTATAGGCATACCCTTCCCGAGCTTAGTAATCCTACCACCAATAGGTTTGAAGACTTCACCACCCATACTAATCCTTAATTCACAGGGGAAACAAGTCTGAGAGACATCATATAAGCCGATCGAGACAAGAGTCTTAGCAGATGCTAAGTTACCAGCATCAACTATGGGATTTATTCTAGGAAAATAGCCTCTAAGTATTCTTCTAACAAGTGCTTCTCCAGAAGGCCTAGTCTTAGTTGGATCAATACCTATTCTCCAATAAAAATCCCTATAAGCTCTCACAATAGGGTCCTTTCTTAAACTGCTTAAGTTGTATTTTTCTCTTATATGCCTCACAGTATCTTTAATAGCTCTATCCAGTAGACCAGGATCTATTTCTACTACTCTCTTACCCCAAGCAAAAGAATAGGCAACACCAATACCGAGTTTTTTGGCATCATCGCTTATCTTTATAATCCTTGATGAATCACTAAAACATAGACTTTCCAACTCATCAAACCTCTGCTCCGACACATATTCATAGATAAGAACATGAAATATAAAATAAGTATGGATTCCAACATCTACGGACGATCAATGGATCATATATAAATAGTGATTGAAAACCTTTCAATTTATACAATTGTAAGATTAATAACCGGTATTATTGCTAAACCAAAGGCATGTTCTATCTTCAACCTATTCTTAAGCTTATCAATGTTCTTATCAACGATTAGTAATGGGTCAAGATAATATAGGAAGTTTTTACTCGGGTTATCACATAGTATTCTCCAATAACGCTTCATATCCTTCTCATAGAAGTTCCTTCTATCATTGATGATTTCTTCTCTTTTCGCGGAGTCGTTAATGTTTTCAATATATTCTATTGCCTGCATGACTGAGTTCTCGTATGAATCCAGTATAGTGTAATCAGCTATTCTCATGTGTAGCTTCCAATCCTTAATAGAGAGTTCTTTACAAATACCTACCGATCCCAAGCTATTCTCTTCAATTAGTTTAAGATATTTCGAAGACAAGATCATGAGTGGAGAAATATATGATGATGCTAAAACTAATGCCTCAACAAATACGCTATCGTAGCCAATACTACTTAGGATATTTATAAGTTCTTCAGCTTCTTTAACAGGATAATATAGCTTCCTAAACACCTTGTATTTGAATAACTCGTTAAATCGCTCACTATATAAACTCGGAGGTATACCGAGATTCCTGTACTGAAATCTCTTCCTTAACCACTCGATCCTGCTATTTAGCTCCTCATCCTCTGGGTCAAAGAGTAGTACCCCTCTCAAATTCTTAACAATCACAGCATAAAAAGCGAAGAATATGTTTTTATCCATGTTTTGTTCATTCATAATTAATCACCAGGTTTTCTCAATGTAGGTACTTCTTTGCGATCTCTATGACTTTGCTCCCAACTTCTTCTTTGAAATATAGGTTTTCTGGTGGTCTTCTCTTTTTATATTCTCTTGGTATTGGATTGCTACAATACATTGCTTCACTCAAAACATCTCTAATAACTGCTGGAGGTAGTATAGCTGCTGCTCGGACTTCGCCTTTTTTAACATCTTGTATATTTGTAACGATCGTATATGGTAGTATTCCTTCAGCTTTGGTAACGAATAGTTTATCGGCATTTGGGTGTTTATGCACGCTAACTATTTCGACGCCTTCAACATCAATTGCATACCATGGCTTATTTTCTTCTCCCAGGCTTAGTCTGTATTTTAATCCATAGAATATTCTTAGACAATATCTTGTCTCAGCTAAAACCCTTGGATCAGGCTTGAACTTGTTTATAAGATTCTTATCTAGCATGAGCTTGCTTAACTCAACTGATAATTCTCTTAGTCTATTCAAATCCTCGTCTTGAAGTAGGAGATTTATTGGTAGATAAGAGTATCTGAGCTTCAGTACAATTTTCTTTATTTCCTTGAGTATTTCACTTAACTTATTCCAATTTAGTGGGAGATTGAGCTTATGATATCTAATGATATTATCCATTCTCTCAACAGCATCTTGTGCTATTATTAATCTATAATCCTTACTCGTATCCAAAACGTATTACACCTTCAATATTAGAAATAAGTAAGTCAAAGTATTTAATTGTGTAAAAATCAGAATTTCTGAAGAATGAGCAAATACTCTGACTCGGTGTATATGGTTTTGAAACTAGTATTATTTGCTGGCGGCCCAGGATCGGGTAAGACATCTGTTATTAGAAGACTAGCCGAGAGACTTAGAGAAGATGGTTATACTGTGTATATTATCAGAGACTGGGCTAGAGAAATCATTAGAAAGGAGAAAGAAAAGGGATCTAATGGTATTCTTCCTTGGACTAATAGGTTAGAGTTTGAGAGACTCGTTTTGAAACACTATATTGAGGAGTATAAGAGAATATTTGATGAAAAGAATGATTTATTAGATATTGTTCTCGAAGACGGTGGTGGATTTGCTACTAGGGCATATTGCGAAGTAGATGGTGTTCAAGTGCCGAGGGAATATGAAGTTCTGTTGAGGTACATTAATAGAGTTAACCTGGTTTTCCTAATGGATCTTCCCCGAAGATACCATAAGGATTCTGAAAGATGGGAAGACTATGAATATGCTATTAGGATACATTTTGAGATAATTAGGCTTCATAGGGAATTATTTAGTGATAGGATTATCTTTGTCAAGTACATGGATAGGCTTGATGATAAAGTAGATTATGTCTATAATGTATTGTTGAATAAGCTTTTGTAAAAACAAATTGTTTTTACTTATTGTTTGAAGAAGGGTTTAAACGGTATGAGGTCGCTCATGGTTAATAGTCCTGCTGGGAGCTCGTTGACTATGTTAGCAATGTTTAGTACTACAGCGGCTGTTCCCATATCACCTGATGTGCCTGTGCTTCTCCATTTAACCTCGTAATCAGTTCCCTTGATAATTATTTCCTCGTATTCCTCGGCTCCAAGATATGCATGGAACTCTACTCTGATCGGTTCTTTTTCTCCCTTGTAACCAGCACCATAGCCCTTGATACCAATGACTTCGCCAGGCTCGATCACGGTTTCTCCTAACTTGTATTCTTTGTCTGCTACCACTGGTTCTTGTCCCTCTATAACCTTGTCTAAATGTATTCCTGCAGCATCAGCTATTAATAGTACGGATTCAGCGTATCCTACATGACCAGTTAATTCACCGCTCAATAACTTCTGCTTGTATTCATCAGGTTTCATACCGACACCAATCTTCTTTACAAAGCTTAGCCTCCTCTTTGAAGCATCAATGCTTCTCACAGCTATTATTTTCTCAACAATATTGAATGGAGCGGTCAATACTATTGGGAGAGTATCTAGTAGGAATCCTGGATTAATACCTGTGCCAATAACCGTCAAGCCATACTTTAATGCTTCATCATTTATCTTCCTAGCAAGTACTGGATATCTATAATAGGGGTATGAAAGTGTTTCACACGTTGATACAACGTCAATTCCAAGTCTTACAACGTTTAGGATCTGATCATAAGCTTTGTCCAAGAAACTAGTAGTAGCATGTATTACTACATCTGCTTCAAGCAATTCCTCAGGATCACTAGTTACTACAACACCTGTTTTTTCTTTTAATCCAAGTATTTTACCAATATCCTTACCAATAATCTTCTCATCAATATCTACAGCTGCGACAACATCCCATCCACGCTTCATAGCTTCAAGAGCAATTATCCTCCCAATTGAGCCGAATCCGTATAAGCCTATTCTCATACATGTTCACCTGATAACAAATAATCAATATTTAGCATTCGTAACACATTACTAGAATATGGTTGTAAGAATAAAATATTGTTGTGGAAAAAATGTTTAAACTAAACCAAATCCCTTGAGCTTAGACTCAAGATATTCTGTTAATTTTTCTTTATTGATAGTTTTTGCATCATAATCTATGAAGTCTGAGGATTTGAACGAAAATCTGCCGAGCTGTATCTTTCTCTGATCACGCTTTACTTTGGAGAGGAACCCTCCTTTCTTCTCGACGAAATATGTTAAATCAATATCGACTGTAACGTCCTCTCTATTAACGGGCGTTAGTAGTGTTGATGAAGGTGCTCCTTTCCTAGCATAATAAACGCTTATCACGAGCATATCTGGTATGACGTTGATTATTTTCTCTCTATCTTTTGGAGAATATCTTCTCAATATATCTCTATCAATATGGGGCTTAACCTTATCATCTTTATTAATAGCAAGTTTTACAACATATTTATCGCCAATTTCTTCCTGACCCACACCACTATAAAGACCAGTCCCAGTTAAGACTTCTACGATATTATTTGCTACTATTTCGTCGAAGTCTTTTAATAAGGCTTCAAGAGCCATTTGCTCTTTGACCATCTCTACTCCTTTTTCAGCTAATTCTTTTGCTTTTTTCAAGAAGTCCTTGAATCCGGGCATACATACACACCAGATCCGTTTATACGAAATATGTTTCACAAATATACTCTACTGGTAAAATATATAAGGTTAATTCGGTTAAGCGATTAAACTATATCAATTGATTTATGCATCATGGACTGGTTATAATTAAACACGTTTCTTTTTATAACACGTTTCAAGAATATTTCTTTACAAAGACAATATATCCTAGTAAGGTGGAAGAATGTACGTGAAGTATTTGAAATGCAGTAAGTGTGGTAGAATCTATACTCTTGAAGAGAAACCAGTAATGTGTAAAAACAAGGATCTAGGAAGACTAGACATTATATACGATTATGAAGCTATTAAGGAAAACGTTAAACCAAGCGATCTCAAGAACAGAGAATTCTATATGTGGAGATACAAAGAATTCCTACCCTTACCAGATCAACGATTCATGGTATCACTTGGAGAGGGAGGAACGCCTCTAATAAAAGCTGAAAGACTAGCAGAAAAACTAGGCTTAAAGAACCTCTATTTAAAGGATGAAACAAGGAATCCCACTAGTAGCTTCAAGGATAGATGTATGAGCGTATCTGTCTCAATGGCTAAATACTATGGATTCAAAAGAGCAACTGTAGCTAGTAGTGGTAATGCAGCAGCAGCTCTAGCAGCATATGGTGCTCGCGCAGGTATCGAAGTATATGCTTTTGTACCAGACTTCGCAGGATACGGTAAAATAGCCCAGTTATTATTCTATGGAGCCAAAGTGTTTAGAGTAAAATGGGTAGAAGCAGAGGATCCAACTGTTAAAATGATGAGACTACTGGCAGAGCAATACGGTTTCTACCCATCGCCAAGCTTCGGTCCATTCAATCCGTATCAGATCGAGGGCCCGAAAACAATCTCGATGGAGATCGTTGAGCAACTGGGATGGAATGTTCCAGACCAAGTATTCATACCAACAGGTGCAGCAAGCCTATTAACAGGAGTATATAATGGTTTCAGGGACTGGAACAATATTGGATGGATCGATAAGTATCCAAAACTAGTAGCTGTACAACCAGAGGGTAATCACCCATTTGTTAGAGCTTGGATGGAAAAAGCTGATCCAGACAAGATCAGGCCTTGGGAGAAGCCACCTGAAACAATAGCTACTGGTCTGGAAGACACCTTCCCATGGGATGGTGATGCTGGGCTCAGAGCGCTCTATAATACTAATGGATACGGAGTAGTTGTTAATGATGATGAAATACTAGAAGCTATGAAACTCTTAGCTAGTCTTGAAGGATTATTCGCAGAGCCCAGTGGTGCTGCCGGATTAGCTGGATTGATCAAGGCAATTAATGATGGTAAAGTAGATAAAGATGAAACAATAGTTGTCCTTGTAACTGGCCATGGCTTAAAAGACCCAGACATCGTGAAGAAAACAGCTGGAGACGCACCAACTATTAACCCAGATCCTAAGGAGTTCTTTGAAGCAGCGAAGAAACACTACAAAGTTGAATTCTAACCATACCATCTTTTTTCTTCTCTTTCTCACT
>JAMOPC010000382.1 GCA_027064845.1 Desulfurococcales archaeon
TCTATTAGATCAATTGAAGACGAAGTATGGCAATATAGAAATAATACCAGTTACTATTAGAGAGATAGATTATGCTCTTGACATAATGCAAAAGTATAAACCTAAGTATGGTAAAAGAGTAAGCTATTACGACTGTGTCCATATAGCAACAGCATATATTAACGGTTATGCTTTAATAGTACGTGACAATACTATGAAAAACATTCTCAAAGAGGAAAGTATTTACTATATAGATCTTGATAAGCCCATAAACGAGATCTATAATGATCTCTTAGAGCTATCCCAATTTGAGCAATTACCGTATGGAATGCTGAGTTCAGATATTTAACTTAGAAAAATAGTCATAGATCATGCGAAAGTCATGGTATGATATAGCTAGAACCACGGAGCTGTGTTAAGATCTGCGCATCCCTAAGATTTAAGCAACAATGAATCCTCTTTTCTCAGCTGGAAACTTCTTCAGAATAGTGTAGATTATTATCTTTTCCTCTTCACTAAACTCTTTATCCTCCTGGCCCTTCATGTATGGGCATAGCTTATTATTCAATAATTTCAATGCTGTAGGGTTTGTTCTAGTAAGCGTGTAAGCTCTTTATGTACTTCATTTTCTTCATGTTTGTATATCGAGTAAGACAATAAATATAGGAAATAGTACATTTTTGTTCCATTGCACATAGGATCTATATAAACATAACGTTCTTTTTCATAGTCTATAGGATCTTTATATTCAATTATCCTAGCTATGAATGATAGTTTTTCCTCAAGTATGTTTTCACTTATTGAGAGTTCTATTGATTTTTTACTTCCTTTTATTTATTATCTCATTCTTGAGGTTCTCATATTCTTTATATTTTACAGCTAATTGTTTTGCTTTTCTACCCAATTCCGGGTAATGGTATCTTATCATATCTATAAAGAAGTATGAGCTAAAACTTGCTCGTTTATCCTCATATAAGAGAGGCACAATCACACATTCCTTTAACTCATTAAAATGTTTCTCCTTTCTCATCAGTAAATCCTGTTCATAAGCTAGTTTATACTGACGTGCATTATAGTATAGTGGATATAATAAGAGCTATCGCTGACACCACTGTTGAAATTACAGAGAACATTGTTGAATATTGATCGAGAAAAGCTGTTATATTCTCGATGGCCAATGCGTATCTCCGTGAAATGGTAGAGTTCTTTGCTATTATAAATTTGTTTTCTTGATAGTAAAGTAAACCTATGAAGTACTTCAATATAAACTATTGTATGATTTAGATATCTTACAAAATACATACTTTTACGTTGCGGTTTCGAAAGGGTGCCCTTTCGTTCCTTGTCTTAAAAGCCTAGTTTTTAGCCATAGGTTATTGTAATAAGGGGTTAGTGTTTTGGAGCTGCGGGAGACCTGCGTTTATGTTAGGGCTGGTTTGAGAGAAGTACATTCGTAGAACCAGAGCTGATTATCCTTAGGTGAAGCTGAGCTTAATCGTTAAGCTGGTTGTTATTAATTTCTTGTTTTAATTAGTCTGTAGAATGTTAGGTAGTCTCGTGGTGCTTTGGGGAATCTCTGGTACATTCCTGCTAGTTCATTCTTTGCCAGTATTATCGGTATTTTGGTCTTCTTTATTGCTGAATTTTCCCAGTACTTCCTTAGTATT
>JAMOPC010000383.1 GCA_027064845.1 Desulfurococcales archaeon
ATGCAAAAGAATAGTCCTAAACAATAAAACAGTAGAAATAACCAATAATTCTGATCCAAGCAATTGTGATATAATTATGAGTGAAGGATCATTTCTTAGAATACTATTTGCTACAAGAACGACGTTTGACGAGTATTATCTTGGCTATTTAAGGATCAAAACTGGTAATGTTAAGAGAAAGCTTGAAATATTGAATAATGTCCTCAAGGGAAGACGTCGTCACTACTTGTCACTAATTGATAAATGGTAGCCCTCCCATAATTTTATAGACACCTTCCCTTCTGATACACTATTCATAGAGGTAATGATACAAGTAGCACTGCTAAACTAATAATGGTTAAGGTAATTTGACTTGACAGAAGAGATTCTTAAAAGAATTATTCGTAACAAATTGATGACTCTTAAAATACTGGCTTTAAGAGACTATGAAGAATTAAGAGAATGGAATTATTGTGATAAACAAGATGTAACTTGTATGCTTCCACTCGTTATTGATTCTAGTAAAGAATATACGTGTATAGAGAAGAACATCAGTATTAGAAGGACTGGTTTGAAACCAGTTTTGTTCATTGTAGGAGATATTGATGCTATTTTAAAAATAAATGGACAAATATACTATGGTATTGATCGTTGGTCGAAGGAAATAGATTTATCAGATCTAAGTGGAAACCGCACATTACAGCTTCTGATCAAGAATAGAAGAGTGTTCGGAGAAAAATCTAAGCCTATAATTCTTGAAAATATATACTTGATCTACATTGATTCAGTAATTTATTCATTTGTGGAAAAGTGTCTTTGGCTTCTAGAATTCGCTCAAGCAATCGACTCTCCAGAGATAGGAAAAGATGTGCTTAAACTACTTGATGAGTCTTTGAAAGAAATAGAATTGCAAACTCCATCACCTAAGCAAATAACTCTAGCTGATAGCTTAGGCATTATCTATTATATGTCAGTATTATATGATGAGCTCTTATGGTATGCGAAGAATAAGCCGGAAATACTTGAAGAAGCTGGTTATGGAAAAATAAACTATGATCTACTACATGAACAGATAAAGCGTGCCGATAGAATATTGGAAGATAAGTTGGTAGAACTGCTCAATAAGTATCCTAAGAATGGTGTGATTCACGCTGTAGCACATAGCCACATAGATGTTGCATGGCTTTGGAGCCCCAAGGATACACAACACAAGGTTTTGAGAACCATAGCCAAGATACTATCACAGCTTAAACGTTATCCGAACGCAATATACGTGTTATCCTCGGCTCTTTACTATGATTGGCTAAAAGAAAATCATCCTGAAATATACAAGCAGGTGATCAAATATGTGGGCAGTCATAGAATAATTCCAGTTGGAGGCATGTGGGTTGAAAGCGATACAGTGATCATACCTTCTGAGAGCCTGGTAAGACAGTTTCTATATGGTCAGAAATACTACGTTAGAGAATTTGGTGAAAAGACTTGGATTGGCTGGCTACCTGATAGTTTTGGATACTCAGCTAATTTGCCTCAGATCCTAAGAGAGGCTTCAATAAAGTTCTTCATAATTCATAAAACTGAGTGGAATAAATACAATAGATTCCCTTATCACACGTTTATATGGAAGGGAATAGATGGAACAGAGATCCCTGTCCACGTCTTGATCAATACGTATACTCAAGACTGTAGTGCTAAATCAATTATTAATGCTTGGAGAAAATATTCTGAAAAGAACATATTACCACGTATAATCTACGCATACGGATATGGTGATGGCGGAGGCGGACCAACAGATGAAATGTACCGTAAACTCGAGTTCTATAGAGAAAAAACTCCTCAAATACCCCATATAACACATGGGCGCCTGGACGAGTTCTACGAGGATATAGTTAAGAAATATAATGAATTACCAAGATGGTATGGAGAAATATACATTGAGCTTCACAGAGGAACATATACAACGAATACAAAGATAAAACATCTCGTATGGTACACAGATTATATCTTACGTGTATTTGAGCAACTAGCTTCCCTGAAAATGTATCTGTGCAATAGAACTTATCCATCTGAATTATTAGAGCGCCTTTGGAAAAAACTAATGTTGAGCGAGTTCCACGACATACTCCCTGGTACTGCTACCAGAGAAGCTTATATTGATACAGAGAAAATGTTGGATGAGGTAATTAATTTAGCTCATAATAATATTGAGTCATTACTATTAGATTTAGCTGGGAAACCGAAAGGAATAATCGTTTATAACCCTATACAGTGGCATCGTAAAGAAATAATTGAAACCGACAATGTTAATGAGATTAAATGTATTCAGCAATCATATAATGGGAAATGCTTGATTGAAGTAGATGTTCCTGGCATGGGCTATACAGTAATTCCTTATAAACATAATATAGTAGAGAATGAACAGCAACGGATTAAGGTATTTGAATATGATAATGGAATCATTGTTGAGAACAAGTATTATATCTTAAAGATTGACATGCATGGAAGGATAACATCAATATATGATAAAGAAGCAAAACGTGAGATATTGTCGAAACCATCAAACATCATTACTGTACACGATGATACTCCACATGCATGGGATGCATGGGATATTGATGAATACAGTATTGAATACGGTAAAATACTAGAGCCCACGAAAATAAGTGTTCTAGAGCATGGCCCGCTTCGAGCAGTTATAGAGATCGTGTATGAGTATAAGAATTCATGGATAAAACAATATATAAAAATAACTAGAGACTCTAGGAGAATAGACTTCGACGTAGAAGCCTGTTTTAAGAATAGGAGAAAACTCGTAAAAACATGGTTCGAGCCCCTACTTAATACATATGAAGCCATATATGATACTCCATACGGCGTTATTCGTAGACCAACTCACAGAAACACCTCATGGGAAAGAGCAAAGTTCGAGGTCCCAATGCTATCATGGATGAGCTTAGAGGAAAACAACTATGGATTCGCGATCATAAGCCCGGTAAAACATGGTATTACTGCTTACTTTAACAAAATAGGATTAAGTCTGATAAAAACACCTATATACCCTGATCCATTAAGCGATGCCAAGATAGTAAGGTTCACATATTCAATATATCCATATATTGGAACATGGTTATCAGCAGGCGTACACGTAGAAGCCAAGAAGATCGCAAATCCATTAATAGTATTATCGAATAATAATGGTGAACAACTAAACGAGTTAAAGTCTGAGAAATTCATCGATATCTCTGAGAACAACATTGTATTAGAATCGATCAAAAAAGCCGAGGGCAGTGATTCACTAATATTAAGACTGTATGAAATAGGTGGTAAGAGAGGACATGTTGAAATAAAACTTTTCAAGAAAGTCTCATCAGCTTGGAGATGTAACATTCTTGAGGAGCCTATGAAAGAATTAGAAGTTAATGATTATAGTATAATATATAGGTATAAACCATACGAGATCATTACTCTAAAAATAGATTTTGAAAAATGAAGATTTTTTCTCTATTATCCTATTGATGTAGAACCTTCGTATTTGTCAAGATACATGAGGATTTCTGATAAGTCGGCCTTTGCCATCATTACAACCTTATCGCCTGCACCATAGTATAGATAAAGCTCATTATCAACAACAACTGCTCCACTCGGGAAAACCACGAATCCTACATCACCATACATCTCCCATACATAATCCGGTTCTGGAACGAGAACAGGTTTAGGAATTATAGACTTGAATCTCTTCAACTCTTTATCAGCAAGCCCTACATAGACTGTGTATATCTCAGGCGGATAAACAACATGGAATATTATGAGCCAATCACCATTTTTCATCTTCAATGGTTGTGGTCCAAGACCTGACTTAATGAGGTGTTTAGGAGTATTGAATAGAACCCATGAACTTCTAGGATCAAGTCTGATTTTTTCATATAGTTTCTTTATTTTACTGCACCATATACTGGGTTTAACTCCCCATATCCATGGTCTGTGAATAATTACTAATTCATTATTTATCTCTATGAGGGCTGAGTTCTTGTTATGAATAGGATCTGTTATTGTGGATATCCTTTTTATCTCAATATTTTCTCCATGATCTATTACTTCTCCTATACCTATTGTAGTGAATATTCTATTCCACTTAACGTAGGTAATGTATTTCTTTCCTTTGACTTCGCTTATTCTGGGATCCTCTATTCCCCACCATTCATCTCCTTCAATCGGTATCATAACTGGGTGTTTACCGATATGCTTGAATTCAACACCATCTTCACTAATAGCTAATCCAAATCTACTAACATATCTATAGTATTCTCCAATGGCTCTATAGATCATTTTAAATTTTCCTTCACGATCAATATAGACTGCTGGATTAAATACTGCCTCACTTCTCCAAGGAACAGATTTATCTGGTACGAGAACGGGTTTGGGATGCTTTTTGAAGATCTTGAGAGGGTCGGGATACTTTATTCCTAGAAACTCCATTCTAAATACCCTCCTACTTCTCACTATACATTATCTTCTTGAAATACAAGATATAGAAAGGTATTAAAAATAATAGAAAAGAATATATGCCTATCTCATTCATTGGCTGTACTGTAAGCATTGGATAAGATAATATGAATTGGTTTTCATTAGGCACTACTCCTAATTCAAATATTTTAAATATATAATCTATCCTTATAGTCGGTTCAATTAGAATCACAACTGCAATAATCATTAATGCTAAAAATATATATTCATATTTCCTAGCTCGTATCATTAGTGTTATCAAGAATAATGATGAGAATATCACTAACAATGAGACAAGCTGAGTATATAAAGAAGACACGATATAGTAATAAGCATATTCTTTGAGAATAATTACTGGTTTTAATCCCTTCTCTAATAAGAGATTTATATTTACACCCGTTTCTGTCGGATTTATTATACCGGCTTCAATGCCTATTTTATAGATTGATCCTGGAACCCATATTAGGAGTAAAATAGTATATAGGGATAACACTATGAAGCAAGATATTATCAGAGATCCGATGAATAAGCTGTTTTTATTATTTGGTTCGACTAGTAGTGGTATCATTGAAATAGTTAATCCGATAAACATTATTGGGAGTAAATATGGGTTAAACATAGTTATTATTGAGAAATATGATAGTGTCGCGATAACTAGTGCTGAAAACCCAATAATTAATGATTTCTTAGAGGCTCTGAAATTCTCAAAGTATTCTACTAGTATACTCCAAGCTATCACAGCTATAAAGAATAATACAATGTTGAAATCAATTATTTTCCCGAAATCAACACTGGATATTCTCTCATAGATCGATGTTAGTGATAAGTATTTATCAAGGTTATAGTTATTGTTATCTCTAAGTTCTAGTACAATATTTTGTCCTTCAACACCGAATCCATATATGATCTTATACGCTAACCCGTTCTGTTCAATATAGTATAGTGTTAACTTGTAATCATTCATATTAGTGGGTATTTCATTATGATTTATTCGTGCAACTCTTACTACAATAGCTGCAAAGGAAGTGTTTCCTAACCAAGGTATTTTTACTATCGTGTTAGTTCTATAGATTAATACATAGTCATCGATAACAATGTATTTATGCTCTACAACATTATTGCCTATCCTAATACCTATTGTGTCTTTTGAATTAATCAGATTCCTTAATGTTTCTTTACCTATAAAGTATATTTTTGGTGAATTGAGGAGAAGCTCTTCATAGGCCTTATCTTTTGTTAGATAGAGTTGCTCGTATAGGGTTTTATTGATCTTGTTCATATATTGTACTTTATTACATGTATAATTAAACACTAACAGCTTAACATCATATATGTTCTCGGCTCTCAAAACGTATGATATATTATATGTTATAGCGAAGCTTATTGTAGAAACAGTGTTTTCTCCCTCTAACGTAGAATACCTGAGATCTAGTGGAAAGAGTTTCTTTTCACTTATTAGCTTCTCAGAGACATTGATATCGTATAAAACAGTGATCGGATACATACAAATAGATAGAACAAACACTAAAAGCACTAAATATTGTGTCTTCGTTGCCAATAATCTTAGCTTCACTAAAAGATCACCAAAATCTGGTAACATATACTTTGCTATATGTGTCAATTAATAGACTCTCATTATAAGTACTAAAAATCATTTACGATACGTTCCCATGATGCTTTCGCATCCCTACGTTTAAATTTGGGTTATCATCGTAATAATCAACAATAGAATGGATTTAGTGTAATAGTATCATGTTTGAACCAGTATTGGTGGGTATGGGTTTTGTCTCTAGAAAGCCTAGTTGAGGAAAAAATAAATCAATATAGTCTGCCAAATGGTGTTGTTTTAAGACTTGAAGATTTAAGTGTTGTCTATAAGATGCCTAGAGGATTTGCCCGCGTGGTCGATAATGTATCGCTGGATATATTCGAGGGCAAAATAACGGGGCTTGTCGGTGAAAGCGGTAGCGGAAAATCAATGATGGCTGAAGCCATTCTCAGAGCTGTTCCTCGGCCTGGAAGAATATATGGTAGAGTATTGTTTAGAAGTAAGAAATACGGTGTAGTTAATTTATTAAGTGTTCCGAAAAAAGTATTGAGAGATATCAGATGGCGTGAAATCGCTATGGTTTTTCAAGGTGCACAGAATAGTTTTAACCCTGTGATAAAGATCAAGGATCACTTCATAGATACTGCTAAAGCTCATGGATGGGATGATAGAGAAGCTGTTCTCGAAAAAGCCTCACAGTTACTAGAGCTTGTAAAACTGGAGCCTGATAGAGTTCTAGATTCTTATCCACACCAGCTTAGTGGTGGAATGAAGCAGCGTGTATTGATAGCTTTGAGCCTTCTTCTTGATCCTTATGTTTTAATATTGGATGAGCCTACATCGGCTTTGGATACTATTTCCCAAAAAGTAATAGTTGACTTGTTGAAGGATATTCATAGGAAACTAGGTATAACAATGATCTTTATAACACATGATTTGCCATTGATAGCGGGTTTAGTAGATTACGTTGCCATAATGTACGGATTCAAAATAGTCGAATATCTGTCTATCAAAGAATTAATAGAGAATCCTCTTCACCCATATACCATCGGTTTGATTAGATCTATTCCACCACTACATGGAGACTTAAGAATGGCACGACCAATCCCTGGATCTCATCCAGACCCGATTAATCCTCCAAAGGGATGTAGGTTTTCGCCGAGATGCCCCTTGGCTTCAAATGAGTGTTTCAAGAAGCATCCAGATATGATCAAGATTAATGATGAGCATTGGGTTGCATGTTATAAGTGGGAGAAAGTTAAAGAGAGAGATCCATGGGCTGATTAGGCTTGATCAAGATAGGTGAGGGAGACTTCCTAAAACTTGAAAACATACATGTTCACTTCAAGATTAGAAGGGGATTATTGAAGAGATTATTCATAGTTAGAGCCTTGGAGGACATCAACTTATGGTTTGGTAGATCAAGTGTTCTCGTAGTTGTTGGTGAAAGTGGGTGTGGGAAATCTACTCTTGGAAGAGTAGTTGCTGGATTACAGAGTCCTACTATGGGTAGAATCTACTATAAGGGTAAACCTATTGACAAATTAAATAAGAAGGAGTATCTCGAATATAGGAAGAGTATTCAATTAATACACCAAGACCCATATTCAGCTCTTAATCCTGCGAAGACTGTTTTCGATATATTATATGCTCCGTTAAAGTATTGGGGCATTGTAAAGAGCAAGGATGAAGCGATTGATAAAGTTCTCGAACTACTTGAAGCGGTAAAGGTTACTCCTCCCGAAGAATATATTTTTAGATATCCGCACCAGCTTAGTGGTGGTGAAAAACAGAGAATAGCATTAGCTCGTGCTTTGAGTGTTAAGCCTAAGTTTATTGTTGCGGACGAGGTAATATCAGCTATTGATGTTAGTCTAAGAATAGACTTGATGAACCTAATGATAGATTTCTGGAAAAAATATGGTATAGGATACTTATTCATAACACATGAACTAGCTAGTGCTAGATACTTCGCCGAGCTCACAAATGGACTAATAGCTGTCATGTATCTTGGCGAAATAGTTGAGGCTGCTCCCCCTTCCGAATTAATACATAATCCTCTACATCCCTACACTAAGGCATTAATAGCTGCAACTCCTGAACTCATATTAGACTTATCAAAATTAAAGAGTACTAAAGAGCTACCATTAAAGAAAGTTGATATACCATCTGCTATAAGAGAAATACCAGGGTGTAAATTTAATACAAGATGCCCCTATGCTCGAGATGAATGTTTCAAGATTAAACCCAAGCTCATAAATGTTGGTAAGCAACACTTTGTTGCTTGTCATATGGTTAATGCCTCATAGGTGCTATAACATGGACCCCATTATAGCGAGGCCAATAATTTATATAGTGTCTGTTTTACTAGTAATGGCTTTTTTATCACTCCCATTTGTAGAGCCGGGGAGTCCGGAACAATATATTGATATAATATCCATTATTGTTTTATTGATAATATTGATCATTGTAGGATATGATATTAGAAAACAGGTAAGGAAAAGCACGTATGATCATGGGTTTCCTTGATTTGTGGATGCCACGGCAAAGGAAATATACTGGATGAGTACCCTTTAAAAATGTTGGTGAATACTAAATGGAATCTAGGAGAGTTCTCTCCATTATAATTATGTTGTTCTTATTAGTTGAAATGATTCCTCTTGTCCATGCAGCGAGCTATAGGGATTCTATTAATGATAATGTAACGACAGAATTTGTTATTGCATCATGGGTTGGTCCAATAACTGATGTTAGATTCAATATTCTAGCACCGCAGTTCTGGTGGGATCTAGGTAATGAACTCGTCTA